>CAYNYM010000044.1:0-12523 GCA_964401325.1 uncultured Desulfobacteraceae bacterium
GAAGCTGTCTCTGAAATTCGTCGTTCACGGAGCCCTGAACCATGACCGCTTCGGTTCCTTTCAGCACCCCCGGCGCCATTGGGCGTACACCCGGTTGAGCCGCGACCACACGGTTGGCTGCGAGTGTCGTACTGTCCACTTTGGGCGGATTGCCCCAAGGATTGTTGGCAACCGAATAGTTATCAAGAACGTCGTCGCCCGGGATGTCGTCGGCGGTTCCGGCCTGTCCGTCCGGACCCAATGCCACGTCGTCAACCCCATTGGGGCCGAACCGGTGCGCGGCAACATCATCCCCTGCACCGAAATTGGGATGACCCAGGCCGAGGGTGTGCCCGAATTCATGAAGGGCCGTTGACTGTAAATCGTATTTCCCTCCCAGGTTTACCCCCTGCAAATTACTGTTTTTCGCTGCCTGCGCATTCCATGTCTTTGCAGCGCTGTTTATAGCGCTCTTCTGTTCTTTGGTAAAATCTGTGTTTTTCTTGGTGATAATTCTATCGTCCGCCGTCCCGAATTTTTCGTCCGGGCCTGCATCCCGCCATCGAAAGTTGACCGCCGGTGCCTCAGGTACAAAGGCATAGTTCAAGGTTATCTTTCCGGTTTCGTCCGGTTTGAGATCCCAGAGAACTCTTCCAAAGGGGTTTCCTGAAAACGGGTCTAAAAAGGCGGTTGCCGCAACATAATGCGGCAGCAAAAGGAGAAAAAATCCTGCCGTCAGGGTACCAATCAAGTGTTTCATCTTTTCATCCTCCTTCTAAGGCCTGTAAGGTCCAACAGGCCGGAAGCGATAAGAATAAAATTCACTTTGTTTCAGGCCTCACGGGTTTTCAAAGAGATTGGTGGCGCTAGGACCCAATGACAAATAGACGGATTCCGGCAGAGCAATAGATGCAATACACGTCAGGGCAGGGGCAGGGTCATTTTGAGGTGATTTTCCATGAAGCATCTCCATGAATAGGGGAGATTCAAAAGGATAGGTATAGTACTGGAGCGTATCTGAGGTTGAATTGCTGGTATGCCGGTTCCTGATGTGATCGAAGCAATTCGGGTCGTTGGAAGAGAAGACTAAAATATATAATTACTCTAAAATCATAGAAAGTCAACAAACATGCTGGAAAATGAATTTTTTTTGATAAAAATATGTGATAATACAATCACTTATGGTGAGCATGGGTTTTAAGAGGGAGGCATGGAAAATACTGCCAAGTTTTCATGTGATTCCTTGCCTCTAGTTGGTGTCCATCCAGAAATCAGAGATTCCATGATGGAGCGGTCGGCTATCAGCGATCAGAATCAGCTAATGCGTTGTTTTGTCTTTCTCTGATAGCTCTGGGTCTCGAAGGAGCGCAGCGAGTGGGCGGTGAGAAAAGAAAAGGCAAAATTTACCGACCGCTCCGCTCGAGTCACGGAGTCCGCAGAGATGATCGATGGTTTTCCCCTGCCGGTGAGGGGCCGGCAGGGGAAAAAACTTATGCGCTTTGCGCAGGGAATGAGCCCTGCATAGCGGGATAGCCGGGCGGTGAGAAAAGAATATCTTGAAAAATTTGAAGAGCACAAGGCAACTAAGCGCACCGGAGGCAAGCCCTGAACGGTGACCCCTGAACCATTAACCTGACCATGTCCGTGGCTAAAGTGAGGCGAGACTTGACAGATTGCCTGATGTAGCTATAATAGCTAAAAAGGCTAATTCGGAGGGTGAGATGATAAACATCAGTGCAACAGAATTTAAGAACCGTTTAGGGCGGTATCTTGATGTGGCTGAAACCGATCCAGTAATGGTTGAAAAATCAGGACGGCCGAAATCTGTCTTGATTTCCCACGAAATGTATAAAAAATTCTTGGCTTTAGAAGATGCTTATTGGGCTCAAAAGGCCGCTGAGGCGGAGTCTGAAGGATATCTGGGCGAGAAGGGCACAGAAAAGGCTCTGAAAGATCCGGGTTATGTATAAGCTGGACATCACAAAAGCGGTAGACAGATTCCTGAAAAAACTTCAACCAAAGCAGTTTCGTCAAGTTGTCCAAACGATCCTTGAATTGCGTTTAGATCCAACCCCCCATGATTCAAAACAGTTGATCGGTAGCCCTGAATATAGAAGAGTCGATATCGGTGAATTTAGAATTATTTATCGTGTCGAGGATGATTCTGTTAAGGTTGCAGTCGCGGGAAAACGCAATGATAATGATGTATATAGAAAATTTGAGAAACTACCATAAAAGTTGCTGCTAATTCAGGAATGGCCATGGAACAAGCTCCGCACGTGTCTTCCACCTTCGTCAAGACCACGGCGTGACGGGCAGTGAGAAAAGAATAAGGAAAAATTTACCGCCCGCTTCGCTAGAGACGCAAAGGACGCAGAGAAGAGAATAGTTTTCCCCTGCCGTTGAGAGGCCGGCAGGAGAAAAAAGCTCATGCGCTTCCCGCTGGGATTGATATCTGCGGGTTCACCCGGTCGGAATGGTTGAATATGCGCCTGACCGTTGCAAGGGATAACTGAATCAATGCCCGGAGGGCTGTTGATTTTTGCTTTCGGTCTTACTTAACCGAAAGCAAAAAAGAAGATTAACCTCTGTGATCTCTGCGTCTCGAAGGAGCGCAGCGAGTGGGCGGTGATAAAACAAAGGGGTGAAGATGCTTAAATCGAGATCTAGGAGGACCCTGGCAATGGCCGTGGTCCTTTTTTTGTTTTTGGCATTTTGCGCAGGGGCGACCTATGCCCTCCGTCCGGATGAGATCCTTGTTCTCGCTAACAAGAACGCAGCTCGCAGCGTGGGACTGGCGAAATATTACATGGAAAAAAGGGGGATCCCGGAAAAGAACCTTCTTCAGCTCTGGATGACGGATAAGGAATGGTGCAGCCGTGAGGACTATGAGAAAAAGGTCGTGCCCCGGGTGCGTAAATTCCTGCAGAAAAATGACCCGCTCGGAAATACCCGCTGCCTGGTGACGTTGTATGGCCTTCCTTTGAAGGTCTCCCCACCCGCTATGAATCCGGCCGAAAAAAAGAAAGTGGAAGGACTCAGAAAGAGGCAGCAGGCCATCGGCGAGGAACTCAAAGGCATCCCAAAGGAAGATGCAGAGACGCGGAAGGGTTTGACTGAAAAGTATAATGCCATCCGGAAGCGGATCGTGACCATCACAAGATCGGATCATCGTTCGGCTTTTGATTCGGAGTTGGCCCTGGTGCTCGTGGAAACCTACTCGCTCAAGGGCTGGATCCCGAATCCTCTTTTCATTGGATTCAAGAATAAAAATCTCAAGATTTCGCGAGAAAAGGTCCTCATGGTCAGCCGGTTGGACGGCCCGAGCGATGAGATTGTTAGAAGAATCATCGATGACAGCATCGATACTGAGAAAACTGGTCTCAAAGGAAAGGCCTATTTTGACGCGCGATGGCCAAGGCCGGATGAAAAGGAGGCAAAAAAGACGGGGATGGGCTACGGCTTCTATGACCGCTCAATCCATCTGGCAGCGGAGCGGATCAGAGGGATCGGCCACATGCCGGTGGTTGTGAACGACAAGCAGGAGCTTTTCCAGGCAGGGGAGTGTCCCGATGCCGCGCTTTACTGCGGGTGGTACAGCCTGGCCCGGTATGTTGATGCCTTTGAGTGGCAGCCCGGGGCCGTCGGGTATCACATCGCCAGTTCGGAATGCGGAACCCTTAGGAACAAAAACAGCCGGGTCTGGTGCAAGCGGATGCTGGAGGATGGAGTGGCCGCTACGTTGGGACCCGTGGGGGAGCCCTATGTGCAGGCCTTCCCGGTTCCTGAGGTGTTTTTCGGGTTGCTGGTGGAGGGTCGTGCGACCCTTGCGGAGTGTTATGCCTTTTCGTTGCCCTATTTGTCGTGGCAGATGGTGCTGGTCGGTGATCCGTTGTATCGGCCGTTCCAGAGGGAAAGACCACAAGGATCAGCAGGACAGACAGGACCACCATGAAGAGCATGAAGAACGTGAAGTGGCTGAAGAGGTAAGGGGTAAAAGGACAAAGGTAAAAGGCAAGTAACTACTCAGCTAGATAGGCTGTAGGCATTTAGGCCGTGAGGTACCGCAGGAAGGGAATATGCGTGATCACATATCGAGCAACCATTTCCCAAAGAAGAAATGTATTGTGGAAGCCGAGAAGGTTTTGGGCGCCCTGCTTCGATCAATGCGCGGATAGCGAAGGGTTCGGAAACTAATAGCCTTTAGCCTACAGCCTAAACAACCTGAACCGTTACGAGTTTTTTAATATTCGGCCCAAAGTGCGGGTGTTGGCGCAGCTGGGGATAAACAACGGAGCGAAGTTTCCGGACTATTTTGCTAAGGCCTGAGGCGGCGATTTGGCGCAGGTCTTCCTGGAATTGGTTGGTTTCAAATATCTTGTAGTCAATCAACAAATTGTCCTTTTCCGGCCCTTGCATCACGCGATCCCTTCCTGATTCGCTTCACTAGATTTTGATTGGCCTGAATCTCGGCCATTTCCGCATCGTCTACAAATTGTTGTTCTCGGATTTTCGCAAGCGCTGCCGTTTCAATCAGGTTGGAAAGGGGGCGGTTGTCGGCACGAGCCGCCTCAACCAAGGCTTGATAAACCTCATCGTTTAATCTGAGGGTCACTGTTTTGCCCATTTCACCTCCATTGCTATTTTATGGTACTTTTTATTCCATTTTATTCTTTTGTGTGTCAAAAGGAAAAAATATATAAAAAAAAAGGGAATTCGTTTCCGACAATTACCGCCGGTTCAATCATTCGTTTCAATCGAAAAAGGACAAGAAGCCGAAGGTGTTGAGGGGGTTGGATGGGATGTGTTCGTTGAAGAGGCTTTCTGGGGCGATTTGATCCGTAATTGATTCACCCCTTAAACCTTCAGTTAATCTATGCGGGTAGGTGAGTGAAAATAAACCGCGTTGCGGAAATCTTCGATTATCAGAAAGGCAAAAGGATGATCCCCTCTGAGTCCTCGCACGGTCGCCACAGCGGCTATAGCGCGTCGGAGACTGCGTCTCGAAGGAGCGAAGCAAACCCCGCGAATGGGACAGGAGCGCGTGAGAAAATTAAAAGAATAAGGGGATATCTCTCGCAACATGCGGAGGATCATTTTTGTTCTTAAAGCCAAACCCGTTTACCGCCGGTCAAAAATGGCTCTCTGTGTTGTTCTCACTCCGGTCCTGCAACCAGTTCGGGCAGCCGAGATATGGCGTAGAGCGGAAGATTGCAGATTTTCCCGTCTTTTTTGAAATTAAGCAAGTTTGTCCGTGCAAGCCGGAGAGGTTCAAATTGTAAATCAAATGACTTCAAGCTTTTGCTTTTTGTGTTAATTCCGGCTTTAACCTCCAATGGATAAATGCGGCCTGCGAATTCGCAAAGAAAGTCGATCTCAGCCTTTCCACCTTTGCTTCGCCAGTAATAGAGCTTCTGCTGAAAATGCGAAACCAGTTGCTGCGCAATATAATTTTCCACAAAAGAGCCCTCATACTCATTGAAAAGTCGTTCCCCCTGTACCAGAAGCTCAAAAGGTGATTTGAACATCGCTCCCAGCAATCCGACATCTAGGGCATATACTTTAAAACATCCGGAATCTGCATAATGCATGAGAGGGTGTTTCGCAGTTTCAACAGCACTGACCCGGCATAGCAGGCCTACATCGTCCAGCCATTGCAAGGCATTTTCATAAGCGCGCGCCCGCGCGCCTTTCTTAATGGCGGAAAAAACGAACTTTTTGTTTTCCCTTGCCAGATGTTTCGGTATTGAGTCCCAGATTAGAGTGAGCTTGGGTATGTCGGTTGCCGGCGCGTGCTTGGCAAAATCTAATACATAGGAATTGATGATTTCTCTATGGATCTCTCTTGTTTCCGGCCCATTGCCCGTCTCGGCGAAATGCTTCACGGCTTCCGGCATACCCCCGACAAAATAATACCGGCGGAGTAGATCAATCAGGTGTGAATGGAACGCTTCAGCTATCGGTTCGAGCGCTTCAATATTTTCGATCAGTTTTCTGTATCTCGATTCGCCCGTGGCATCAAGAAATTCCATAAATGTCATCGGATAGAGGTGCAGGAAATTCACTTTCCCAACAGGAAAGGACCCGGGCTCGGACAGCTTGATGCCAAGGAGAGAGCCGGCCGCCGCGATGTGGATATCGTTTTTCTGTTCAGCAAAATATTTGAGTGAGTTTAGAGCGCGATTCGAAACCTGGATTTCATCGAAGATAACCAGATCGGCTCCCGGGCGAATCTCTAAATTTGCATAAATTGAGAGGTCTGTCAGTATTCGCTCCGGATTCAGATCGCGTTGAAAAAACTGCGTGAGACCGGAGTCTTCCTCAAAATTGAAGTATGCAACGTCCCTGTATTCACTGTGACCGAATTCCTTCAGTATGAACGTTTTTCCAGTTTGCCTGGCTCCCTGTAAAAGGAGCGGCTTTCTCCTGGGGGAGGACTTCCAAGTCAATAATTTCGTGTATAAGTCTCTTTTCATGGTCTGAAAACTTGCCACGTTTTTGGGCGGTCGTCAAGAAAATACAACAGGAATATGGCCCCAAGAACACATTATTGAATCGAATAATGTGACATAGCGCACAAAATGAACCCCAAATATGGTTTGTCTTGGGGCAATTCTGCAAAGAAGGCAAGGACATGAAGTGCATGACGGGTTCGGCATATTTAGACCCGGACCCGCCAAGGGTAGAAAGCCCAACAGGGGAACAAAAGGATAATATCGTTCAGGGTTCAGGGGCTTTGCCGGCGCTCCGTTGTATCGGCCATTTGGAAGGGTAAGACAGGAAAATTTTTCCCTGAACCGGACCCAATTTTTCAATTCAGACCTGGAAAAGTACATGAAGGGAATTCACTACATAGATAACCTCTCAAAAATAAATAATATTCGCAAAAAAAGAGAATTTTTTTCCATAGTCACTGAATGAATTTTCATGCATAAAGCCTCAATGAGGCGGCCGGCGAACACCCGCATTCAGGGTTAAATCTTTTGCTGAAAAAAAATAAATAAAATGAGTCTGAAAACACAGGGGCGTTTCGCCCCTTTTTTTATTGCTCCGGATATCTGTATGTTGTATTTTTTTAATAATAGGTTGGTAATTTATTAACCATAACGCCTTATCTGGTGTCCATTCAGAAATCAGAGATTTCAGGATGGAGCGCTCAGCCGTTAGCCGTCAGCGATCAGCTTAATGAATTGTTTCTTCAGGGTTTTCGATGCTAGCTGAATGTTGATAGCCTATAGTTCGGATCCGGAAAGGGTCATTTCCGGATGAGAACTATCTAACCTAAATAAACCCACCAACATTAAAAAAAGTATCTAAGATTTCTGTGAGAAATAAACATCTAACAAATAACTCATGGCATAGGTACCTTTTTTTTCAACCAACAACCAAATATCAGCTTGGTCAGGTTCCTTTGCAGGCGCATCCATCAAACAACATCTGATTCCATTGATGGAAAAAAACTGCGATCCGGCGACATATCGGTCGAGGCGGCATATTCATTTTGTTAACAGAGCGTCACCCCTCCCCAAAGACTGCAACCTTCTGATATTCTAGCTGTTCAGCGATTCTCATTTCGGCAATGACCCCATTTGACAAGGATGTTTGCCCGTTATTGGCAAAGACCTGCATGTGACGGGAAAGCATCGCAGGCGCCTTACGGGTTTGATCGAACCGACGTTTGAGTTGGCGTCGGGGTTGATGCGATCCAATCGGTGCGCCTCTGTTTCTGGTATGTTTGTTGCATTTTGCAAGAGTGCCTTTTGAAACAATGGCTCAAAAAATGATCGTCAGGGATTCGAAAATCGTGATTGGCAAATGAATGAATAATAGTTTCAGATAGATAGGGATAATTCATGGAAAGCAGAATGCAAAAGCGCCGAACCGTTCGTATGAGAAAAGCTATTCTACTAAAAGGACTGTTCGATGATATGAATGGATTGGCTATGAAATGGGCCCAAACGCTTGACGAACATAGAAAGGCGTTTGCCCTTGTTCATGAGGAATACTTAAGAGCCGGGTATATCCAAAGCCCAAAACCATCAAGGGTGTTATATAACATACACAACCTTCTTCCTTCTTCAGACGTCTTAATCATAAAAAGCGACGAAAACGTAATTTCCACTCTGAGCCTCATTCGGGACGTGGAGCGTTTTGGCCTTCCTATGGATTCCATTTATTCAGATGAACTGAATGAATTGCGGGGGAGCGGGCGGAGACTAGCCGAAGTATGCGGGTTAGCCACTTCAGGTAAATTTCGCTGGCGGAATTTTTTTATGTTCACCTTTCGGGAAATGTACTGGCATGCCTTGAACTCGGGCGCGAGTGATATCTGTATCATGGTAAATCCGAAACATGTTTCATTCTACGAGACCATTTTACTTTTCGAGGATTTAGGCCCTGAGAGGTTCTATCCGCGTCTGGGTGTTCCGGCGGTCGCCTTAAGAATGAACCTTGAAAACCATGAGGAACAATTAAGAGAGGCGTATAGCGGTTTTGAGCGCAACTGCAATCTCTACAGCTTTTTTTACGAAGCGCAACCCAAAGCTGAGGAAGAAGAGAATTTGAAAATCGTTCCGGGCGAAAAGCCCAATATGGTTGATAAATTGTTTCAGCACTTCCTTGCAAAAAAGACGGACGCCTTTGAAAGCTTGAATCCGGCACAAAAAAACTATGTTTTGGGTTTTTTCCAGGCCCTGGAAGGGGCTCATTAGGATGGGTTAATGCGCTTACGCAGTGATGGTTTTCTCGAGGGATTCGGGATCGATAACCCGAATACTTCTCTCACCATCATGGGCAACCCATAGCTTTTCAGCCCATGACGTTAACAAAACCTCCAGATCCCTGAGCCATATTCCGGACTGCTGGGCCAACCAGGGCATGTCTACGGCGTTTTTTCCCCCATGTGATGCATCTAAGAGAATCCTTGTGATGAGATCTCGAGGTGGCGTTATGCTTGTTTCTTCAATTTGCTGGCGAAGCCTGTCAGCCAAAAGTTTACAGATTTCAAACACTTTTTTTTTGTCATATCTGAGCTGATCGAGGAACTCATCCCGAGACCACACCATGAGGTCTACTTCTCTTGAATAGGGAATCACGCAGGCCGTTCTGGCGCCACCGTCGAGCAATGAAAGTTCACCGAAAATTTGCCCCTGGCTCAGTAAAATGTCGCCCCGGTCAATAGGCTCTCGATTGAATTGTCTTCGAGCCAATGCCCCGGTGGTCTCAGGGCCGGTGAGCATTCTTACTGAACCGCGCATGATCAGATAGGCCTCGTTTCCGATTTCACCCTTATTTAGGATGATCTCCTTTTTGCCGTAAATTCGCCTCTCCTTGGATTCCTTAAAAATAATGTCTGAAGGATCCCTGAACGCCTCTCGTGACCCGTGCGGAAAATTCTCGATATCGATATAAATTGGGAGCATCGGGACCTTGAGCTCACCTGATGAGAATTCCTCACCCACGGCTTTTGCCCCAAAAGAGCGTTCCAGCATAGGCATGACCGGCGGATGTAAAGTGGCGATCATATGCTGGATACCCACTTTTCTCATCTCCCGTACGACCATTTTAAACAGCCCCATGATGAGACCGGGATGCCGTCTGTACTTTTTCACGGTACAGAGCCATCCAACACAACCATATTTTCCGGCAAGCGTCTTGAGAAATGGCCGAAAATCATGGTGATCGAAGGCCGGAAGGCCGACTGGGTTCTCATTGGTTACTCGTATAGATGCAATGGGGGAATCCCCGTCTAGAGCTAAAATGTTGACTGTCTCATCAAAGCTGTCATAAATATCGAAGACGTGCCTGGAGGGTTGGGAAAAACGCTTTTCCTCATCGACAAAGACTTGATGTCTCAGGCTGTAAACCAGTTCTTTTTCTGCAGAGTCTTTCGCAACTTTAAGTTTTATGGGCATAATTATTTATAAATAACAATTATTAAGTTACTGATGATTTATATAATTTTAGATATTATAGACTATGGGTTTTTAGGGTGTCAATAGAGAAGATATCAATATTTGTATGTTTTTGGCCCACTTAACGGAAAAAAACTGTTAATTTTGCGTTTTTTGCCGATGTATGATAGTGAAAATAATTGTAATTTTTTTCGGATGAAAATCCATCCGGGATCCTGTCGCTTGGGGAGGGAAGGCATGCGTAAAATTAAACTCCTTGAGGTGTTTTTTTTCCTGATACCTTTTTTTCTGATCATTCTGTTCGGTATTTTTACGACAAGACTCCTTTTGGGCCGGCTGCCGTTAGGGGATTTCAGAGGAGTCGTGTTGGTGGCTGGGGCGATAATTTTCATTTTCATCTATGCCCTTATCCTCTATCGTTTGTTTCTTCTGGCCATGCCCCTGAAGGAGGGAGAGATAGAAGAGAATTCGCGCGATGAATTCGTCTATCATGTATACCTTCTTTTTTACTTGATTTTTTTTAATTCTATCATTCGAAGCGGATTTTTTCCCGTGCCGTTGATGAGATTGGTTTATATTGCTTTAGGGGCTCGTCTTGGTCCAAATACCTATAGCGCCGGATATGCCAATGCCCCAAACTTTATTGAGGTCGGTGCCAATACGATCATCGGGCAGGATGCGGCGCTGGGGCCCCGCCTTATCGAAGGGAAAAGGCTGGCGCATTACATGATACGTATCGGAAACAATGTCACCATTGGGGGATGTGGCTATTGGAGATAATGCTATGGTCGCTGCCAATGCACTCGTTTTGAAAGGCACTCGTATCGGACCAGGAGAGGTATGGGGCGGTGTCCCGGCGCGTCTCTTGCGTCGGGGGACAGTTCGAAAAGGGCCGGTTGTTGAGACCTAAACTCGAGGCTATAGCCAACAGGTGAGCCCTGCTGGTTATAATCCTCCTACAGTCTCGAACAGGATGGATATGGTGTACAGAACATGCACAAACTGCAGGATTGGCTCACCATAAGAGAAAAGTGGCATGTCAGGGATTGACGTTTCTCAAATCGACAAAAAGGAATCACTTAGAGATACCAGGAATCATGAATGTTGAATCAATCATTTCAATTATCCGCGGCCTTGGGTTAGGCAACCAAGAGGCCTATCGAAATACGGCTTTTTCTCGAAATATCGGTCTTTTAACCGAAGAAGAACAGGTCGGTCTTTCTCATATGAGGGCGGCCATCCCAGGGATGGGAGGTGTGGGCGGATCCCATTTGATTACACTCGTTCGTTCGGGTCTGGGCGGGTTTAACCTGGCGGATTTCGATGTTTTTGAACCGGCCAATGTGAACCGGCAATACGGAGCGAGGATTCCTGACTTCGGACGACCTAAATTGGAAGTCATGACAGAGGAAGCCCGTAGAATCAATCCTTTCCTGGAGATCAAGACATTTTCAAAAGGTTTGAAGCCCGAAAACATGGACGATTTTCTGGATGGTGTCGATGTGGTCCTCGATGGCCTTGATTTCTTTGAATTCGAGATCAGGCGCCTCCTCTTTAAAAAGGCACGAGAAAAGGGCATCCATGTGATTACCGCAGGCCCGCTGGGCTATAGCTCTGCGATGCTCGTTTTTTCGCCCAATGAGGGTATGGGGTTTGATGAGTATTTCAATATCCGTGAGGGCATGTCCATCGAAGAAAAATATCTTGCCTTTGCGATCGGTCTCGCCCCTAAGGCCACACACTCCAAATATATTGATTTTTCAAAAGTAGACTTCGGTTCCAGGGCCGGTCCTTCCTCTGCGGCCGCATGCCAGCTCTGTTCGGCTATGGCGGTGGAGGCGGCTTTGAAGATTCTCCTCAAGAGAGAGGGGATCAAGCCCGTTCCTCACTATTTTCAATTTGATCTTTATACCCAGAAATATCGTAAAGGATACCTGCGTTATGGAAATGGGCATCCGATTCAACGCTTGAAAATGAAGGTCGCGAAGCGCCTTCTCTTTAAGAAATCCAGCGAGAAGTCTCCTCGCCGGCAGGAGTTTCCTGAAACAGAAGTAAAATCGGGATTCATTCCGGATGAGGTCTTTCGGTATATTCTGGAGGCAGGTATCCAGGCACCATCAGGCGATAATGTTCAGCCGTGGAAATTTTCCAGGAAAGAGAAATCTATTGAAGTCCATCTTGATGCCGATGCCGACCGCTCGTTTTTCAACATAGCACAGATCGCATCGAAAATCTCCTGCGGAGCGGTTCTGGAAAACATGCTGATTGCGGCTACGGAATTTGGTCTGGAAGGGGACGTTTCACACCTTTCAGATGATAACCCTGGGCCCGCAGCCTCTCTGGATGTGCACTACACCGGGAGGGTCAAGGACCCTCTATGTGACGTTATCTGGAGGCGCTGCACAAACCGTAAGCCTTATGACAAAAAGCCATTGCCTGACGGGATGGTGGCGTCACTGGACAGGCAACTTTCTTTGTTCAATGGCATAAAGCTCCATGTATTATCGGGAAGATCCGATCTCAAAAGGCTGGCCAAGATCATTTACAAGGCGGACCGTATCCGCACCGAGCACCGTCCGCTCCACGAACACCTCGTCCGCATGATTCGTTTTACTGAAGAGGAGGCGAGA
>CAYNYM010000045.1:0-11012 GCA_964401325.1 uncultured Desulfobacteraceae bacterium
ACTGGATATCCGCCCCGCGGCCCATTCTTTCCTGGGATTCAGCGGATGTAATTTCGGACATCTTCTGAAAACCTTGGACCAGGACCACGTCATGAAGGCCGGATTTGACCAGAGAGTAGGCCAGCTTCAGACCGGTACTGCTCGATGAGCAGAGGGTTTCCACATAAAAAGTCGGCTGAGGGGTGAGCCCCAGATATTCGGCCACGACGCCGGCCGGCGACCTTTGTTTGTCATATTCAGGGGAAGAACAGACGACTGTGGCATCAATGTCCTTTACGGATACTTGAGCATCCGCCATGGCCTCCTTGAATCCCTCAAACGCCAGCTCCCTGATCGAGCCGGGATACCCTCTTACAAAGGCACTCTGGCCAACGCCTATAACTCCTACCTTTCCCATAGATTACCTCCCGATTCATGTCTTTCGGATTTGAAGATTTTGCCGGAGAGACCCCCCTGTCAGGATCATTTTCCTCAGGGGCGTCAAATTCGCAGGCATCAATTCGTGCCCGGCCGGAAATAAGATCCGGGCACGAGTAAGTTTTCAATTCAGAAATGAGCCATTTTTTGCGAATTCACCACACAAGGAATCCCGCCGACCTGTCCGCCATTGGCGTGTTGCCGCCGAAATTGCGGAAGAGGGCCATTTCTGGATGAAAACCAGTTCAAAATAATACGAAAAATCCACAACAGGTGATAGAAAAGTATAGGGAAAGATCCCGGCAGGGTCAAGAAATAAAATGGCTACAATGTGGCTACAACATATCACTCGAATTCTTCGGATTCCTCGACAGGATAAAACAGATCCCGAAATTCCGACTTGATTCGTTCAGGGCCCTCATGGAGAAGGCATTCCTCCGCCTGTTTTCTGAAAAGGAGGGAACGGGCCTCCATGGTCTGAATTTTGCGGTCAATGCCGTTCTCTTTCAGCATGTTTTTCACCCGGTGAAAGACGTCCGAATTCCCATAGAGGCAGGTTCCTTCACGGAGAATCTTACAGGCGACCATATGCTTGAAGGTATCGAATCGGATCTGTTCCCGCACGCGTTCCAGGTTCTTGATCACATAATCGATTTCTTCCCTCACATGGGGTGTGATCAGGAGTCGATATTTCTCCTCATAGATGGCATTGTCCAGTCTCTTCACTTGTGCGGCAGGGAGGTGGTCGTCCACGATAACGACAAGGTCCATGTCGCTGCCCTTGACCATCTTCCCGGTACTTCGCTCGGGCCGGGACACATCGTGGGCCATGTTGTAGACGATGTCACCGGCAAGGATAAAACAGGTGTGTTCAGCCAGCATGCCTTCCGGAAAACGGTCGGTCAGTGAGGAGATGACGCTGTAGGCCAGTTGGGATTTTGCCCGGCTCACGTCCTCGATATGGGCGAGGATCCTGTCGGCCTTTCGAATCAGAGAAAGAGGGTCTTCCGGCAGGCCGACGATGGAATAGGTCAGGAATTCTCTCAAGATGGAAGGAGAAAGACGGGCAAAGCCCTGCACCCTTCGGTCCAGCCTCAGGTAGCGTGTTCCAAGGGTTTTGACCATGATGTGACAAGAGGTCTTGCAGGCACGCCACAAGAGGAGGTCATCGCCGTGCAGTTGCTCCTGGATTTCCTGCCCGGTCAGGGGGCCCTTGCGGGCAATCTGTTGGATGATCTCTTTTTCCATTAAAAAAGATCTGCCTCTTTGTCAACGATCCTCTTCAACCGGATGGCCTCGTCCGGCGGCATTCGGGTCAGGGGAAGGAAAAGCCTCAATAAATCACAATAATGGCGGTCCAGGTTCAGTCGATGGATGGGGAGTCCGCCGGGGGCAGGATTCATTTCATCGACCAGACGGGTCAAGATACGTGCGGAGAGGTCTTCGAAGACTTTCCTGAAGGTGGGCTCCCTTAAAATCGAGGTGCCTCGTCTCGCTATCAACCGATTCAGGAGGTAGGCGTTGGCCCTGGGTCGAAGTCTTGTTTCAAACAAGGGGAAGGTCCTGAAAAATGAATCGACGCTCATCGCCCTATCCCTGTCTTCAGAGGCGATCTGTCTGAGAATGCCCACCCCCCAATCCATGAGATCGAAGAGGGGATTGGTTTTTCGGCTGGAGTAGGCAAAACTGTCGAGACCGTCGGCCAATTGAAGCCAGAAGGTCTGCTCTTCGATCGCCAGTTCGGCAAAGACCTTGGCCTCCGGGCAGTTCTCCCGCCGGCATTTTTCTCCGTAATCCACCCGGTGCCGCAGATCGCGCCCTTCATTTCGGGCGGGATGGAGCAAACAGCCGATACGTTTGTAATTGCCGTCCAGATATCCGAGTGCCCAGCAGCTGAACCCGGTAATGGGGATGACCCGTTCGTCATGGCCCTCGTAATTTTCGGTGTTTTCCCTGAGAATCCTCCTGATGATGTTCTTATGCTCCCAATGCTCGTAGCCTGCCGGTCGTATGGGCGGACAGCAGGCAAAACAGGTTTTTTCATCATCAGGAGAACAAAGTGTTACGGGCTTTTCCATCATTTAGTCCTGAGCTCTTGTACCTCAAGCGTCCGATATCTTTACTGTTCCTGCTGAGATTTTGAAATGAGACGGTTCCTTCGCCGTCTCGCCAGATCCCTTTTGTCCACCACCTGGTCCGACTCGTCGATGATTTCCCGGCCCAGTATCTCTTCCAGGATGTCTTCGAGAGAAATCAGACCTGAAAGGCCTCCATACTCGTCCAACACTACGAAGAGTTTCTCTCTGGTGCCCATGAAATCCATCAGGACATTGTTCAGGGTGGCGGTTTCGGCAACAAAATGGACCGGTCTCATGAGGTCCGTCAAGGTCTGTTCCTGCTTGTCTTCAGCCAGGGCAATGAAGAATTCCTTGGTCAGGACGATCCCCACGATATCTTCATTGTCCTTGTCATAGACCGGAAAGCGGCTGTGCTCCCACTTTAGGGACTGCCGGCGCACTTCGCTCAGGGTCAGATGCTCACTGAGGGAGAAGATGACGGTCCGGGGCGTCATGACGTCTTTGACGCGTCGTGTTTCAAGGGAGAGGATGTTGTCGATGACCTTTTCCTGGTAGGGCTTGATCGCCCCCATCCTGAGACTCAAGCGGGCCATGGTTTTCAGTTCATCGGACGACACGGACTCCTTGGGCCGGTCCCGGGAGATCAGCTTGGTTATATGGCCGCAGAGCCAGATGGCCGGGCCCATGCATTTGACAAGCCACTTCAAGGGCAAGGCCACGACAGGCGCGAGCGACTGGGCATAGACCACGCCGGCGGTTTTCGGAATGACCTCGGAAAAGATCAGGATTGCCAGGGTGAAGAATGCCGAAAAATAGCCCAGCCATTGTTGCCCGAACAGGGCCGTGGCCGCCGATCCGGCGACGGCGGCACCCGCCGTATTGGCGATGGTATTCAGCGAAAGAATGGCGGTAATGGGTCGCTCCACGTTTTCCCTAAGCTCTTTGAGAAGCCTTCCGCTTGGCTTTTTCTCTCTAACCATGGTCTCGATATGTCTCAGCGGCATAGAATAGAGTACGGCTTCAAAGAGTGAACAGGTTGCAGAAATAACAATGGCAAAACCTACGGCAACAATCAGCTCAAACATGTTCAAGAGGCCTCCCGATCCTAAAAAAATTTCGGTGGGTGAGATTTGCTTTCTAATCCATGGATTCCGGTCCCCGTCTCGCCATCTTTAAAGCGTCTTCAAGCTCTTCGGGTCGGTTCACATTAAAGAAGGTCTTGAATCCGGGATCGATGGCCTTGATTTCCTTTTCATCGATATATCTCACCCGTATTCGATCGTAGACCTTGATGATCTGGTATTCTTCGGCTTCGATGGACGCTTTGATGAATGGCAGGCAGGACTTGGCGTACACGGCATGGAGGGGTTCTATCATCCAGTCCACTCTGGGCACAACGGCATCATAGTCATTTCCCATGCCGACCATGCGAAGGACCAGCTCCGGGTTGATGAAGGGCATGTCGCAGGCGACGAAGAAACCGGCCGGGTCAGGCATAACGTCTAACCCGGTGTAGATCCCCCCGATCGGGCCCAGTCCCTTGATGTGATCCTCAAACATGGGAATTCGGAGATAGGTGTATTCCTGGGGGGTGTTGGTGACGAGTATGAGGCGCGGAAAGACCGAGGCCATGGCCCGGGCAACCCTATCGATAAGCCGGGTCCCCTGCATCTCGGCAAACGCCTTGTTGGTGCCGTATCGACTGCTTTTCCCGCCCGCCAAAATGACGCCTGTCATGGTGTCAGGCCTTAATCCCATGTTTTCTGAATGCCTGGGTCTATTGGACATAAGTGAAGTTGCCGGGTATTTTTGAACATCGCCGGTCTCATCGTGTGCGCACTGCCGGCCTTCCGGCTATAAGGAGGTCCTTTTATACACAAATCAAAGCGGACCGTCACCAAAAAATTACTGTATCCGGCTTTTAGAAGGCAATCTTTGCCTTGCATATCTTACCTTGCCGGTGTCGATTTTTCCGCTGTGGGTCCGAAATTCGGGCGCGGGCTGCCCGCGAGGCGCATGACAGGAAGTTGCCGGACGCCCCGTGCGCCCTGGATGTCGAAAAATATTGGGAAGAAAGCCGGCGAGTCGATGATGGATTCAATGTGTGTGGTTTTTCCGCCCTTTGAAGATGCCGCTTGCGGTGCGGATGGAGACTTACTCCCGCTCACAGAGCTCCACGAGAACCCCGTTGGTTTCTTTTGGATGGATGAAGGCGATTTTGGCCTTGCCGGCACCTGCCCTCGGTTTTTCATCGATCAAGCGAATCCCTTTGGCCTTCAGTTCCTTCAGGGCCTCGGCCAGGTCTTCCACCCTGAAGGCGATGTGCTGGACCCCTTGGCCACGGTTTTCGATGTATTTGGCGACCGGTCCGTCAGGTTCCGTGGATTCGAGGAGCTCCAATTCCGTATCGGTTACGGGAATAAAGGCGACGTTGACCTTTTGCTCCGAAACATGCTCTATTCCCTCGATTGGAAGGCCGAGAACATCCGTGTAGAATTTGCCCGCCCGGGCGATTTCGTTGACCGCAACCCCGATATGATCGATGCAAATGACCTTCATGTCGTTTTTCTCCCAAATATCCTGATGTCCATAATACTGTGCAGATTTGCCGGTAGCTTTAGGTGGGCCAAGCCCCTTGCGAAACGGTCTTGGGTATACTATATTTAGCTATTGTGAAAGATTCCCCCTTCACCCGGCCTGAGGCGCACAAGCGCCTGATTCGCAAATTTGTTCATGGCCCGGGTCGATCACCGTGTATGCCTGGCGAAGGGGCGTTGTAACGCTTGGGTTTTGAAAAGGATTTGATCATGCAAAAGGGAATGTATCACTTTGTGCCGAACACCACACCCCCCGGCCCGCAGCAAAGAGCGGATTTCGATGAGTTTGATGCAACGGAACTTTATTGTCCTCAATGCAGATGCGCCGTGCCCGTACGAAAATCCCTGCTCTTGATCCTGCCCGAAGGAGATAAATACGAATACAAGTGCCGGCATTGCGGCAGCACGGTCGGAGAAAAATTTGACCGCAAGGGGCAGTTTCACAGCCTGTAATCATTTTTTTGCATAGCCTTTTGGCTTGGCTTCCGTCAGCAATCGCTATGCGGCCCTTCCCCACAGCCTTGACGGGCGCCCAAGCCTTGCCCGCAAAAAAAATTATTTGATCCACTCCGGAGGACCCACGACGTCATACCCGCCGTCTTCTATCGCCTGAATGATCTCTTCGATGGTAATCTTTTTTGGGTCAAAAGTGACTCTGGTAATATGGGTCTTGTCATCGACCATATACTTCAAGACACCGTCTAATTTCTGCAAGATAAGACTTATCTCGCGAGCAGAGTCCGCTCAGCTGCATCCCGGTACGGTGAGCACGACGGTTCGCGCCCCTTCCGGAATCGTCGCCCCGGGCTGACATGCCAGGACAAAGAACAAGCAAGCCATAAAACAAAGAAGAAATGCCTTTTGGGGTTTCATAGGGTACACCTCCTCGGAGAAAAGATAAAGGTTGAAATACTGTTTTATGCTTTACGAAAAAACCTGAACTGGAATGGGAAGAGAAGTGGAGGTAAATAAATTTTCCGGGAAAATCACTGAAAAACCGGTCGCGTGAGCATTGATTAATCGCCCTAATTGATATAATGTCCCATTATAAATTTATCGACGCCATATTTCAAGCGTTTTGATTTCCCTACCCCGGCCGATGCACCTGTGCCGACCCACCCTGACTCCTGGACATGGATCAGCTTATCTTTTGAGAGGACCGTTATATGAAAAAGCTTATCTGTTCGAGCGCTATAGCCCTTCTGGTATTTTTCGTTCCTTCGTTCCTGTATGCGGGAGGGGCGGAGAATAAACACAATTTCAGCGCAGAATATATTCGGACGCTCAACCGAAATGCCGCGACCGATTCTGCGGATGCGGTCGTCTATAACCCCGCGGGAGCGGTTCGAATGGAAGACGGATTGTATATTAACCTTTCCGGGCAGTATGCCATGAAGAAGTATTCGAATGCGGATCAGTACAACGCCTATGAAGATGATGTGCCCAATATTATTCCAAGTGCTTTCCTCCTTTACAAGGAAAAGAAGTGGGCCGCATTTGCATCCTTTACGGTGGTCTGTGGTGGGGGAGAAGTGGAATACAAAGAGGGATCGGTCACGACGGCGGCCCTTGCAAGGCGCATTATTGCCGGTTCGGGCGGCTTGTATACAACCATCGATGACCAGTATCTAGAAGGCGCAAGCTATGCCTTCGGGTACACCCTGGGGGGCAGTTATGCCATTAACGATATCCTGTCCGTTTCCGTGGGCCTGAGATATGTCGATGCCTACCGGGAGAGGACGGGTTATGCGGTGGTCTCGGGACTGGCGCCTGCGAGGGGGTATCATGTGGATTACGAAGAAGAGGCCGATGGATGGGGCGGTATACTGGGGTTGCACCTCTCGCTTTCGGAAAATTGCAATGTCGGGTTGCGGTATGAGACCAAGACGGAACTCGAACTTGAAACCAACGTGAGACGGGATGATCTGGGACTGCTCGAAAACGGAGAAAAGATGCGCAGAGACCTTCCGGCCATCCTGGCCCTGGGCATTTCCTGGAATGTGACCCCGCGTCTCCGGACGGAATTCGGCTTCACCCATTATGAGAATTCAGGGGCCACGTGGGACGATTTGGCCCTTTCCAGCGCGGATGAGCACATCAAGGGAAGCGGCTACGAGGTGGGGGTCGCGCTGGAATACGCCTTCAGTGACCGGATCAAGGGCAGCGTCGGGTATATGTTTACGGAAACAGGCATCAGGCCGGACAATATGTCCGCCGAGCAACCTGAGCTGAACGCCCAATCGATCGGTGCCGGGATCCTGTTCGAGGCAAGCCCTGCGTTGTCTTTGAATTTGGGCGCGATGCGGTCCTTTTACTCGGATGCGCTCACCACCTCGGGTATCTCCTATGAAAAAGAGGTCTTGATCCTTGCCATGGGCTTCCAGTACCGGTTTTCAGCGGCGCGTTGAACGCTTGAGCTGAAAATGCGTTGAGGGTCCGCCATGACGGGGAGAAAGGACGGAAGACGGAAGTCAGAAGACAGGCGATTGTGTACAGAAGACCGGGGACAGGAGACTGGAGTCTGGGGGTAGGAAGAAAAGATATTTTACCATGAAGGACATGAAGAGCATGAAGGGGAGGGGAAAAAGCTCAAGGCTGACAGCTCAAGGCTGAAAGCTCAAAGCTCAAAGGCTTGCCCGCCCTCCTGAGGCGGATAAACCTCGGGCGGGTTAAAGGCGAAAGGGAAAAGATAAAAGACAGAAGGCGGAAGTCAGAAGACAGAGGACAGAGGACAGAAGACGGAATGTAGGAGGCAGGACTGTGGGCGCGTCTGTATGTCTGGGGTTGGCATGAGTTATTATTTGGCTTTCAAGAACCTGGCGCATAGGGGCCAGTCGAAGATTCCGGAACCCGGGGGTCAGAGATAGTTGGCTATGCCGAAAAAATAACTTGGAGATTCGGAGATCGCGTCTTCAGCGGGATTGGAGTACTGGATTATTGGGAAAATGGCAAGCAACCGTGAGATTCTTAAAATGGCGGTCATGGCATGCTGCCTTAGTCGTCAGGTGTGTTTTTCCATTACTCCATCACATAAGTACTCCATAAGCCATCAAGATTCCGGTCTCTTTATCGTGATCACTTTTTGATGAAGGTCGCAAAGCGAAACCGAAACTTTAGTCACTCGACACTTTAGTCATTTGTAACTTTTGCCCCCTCCGGGTTCAAACCAAAGCCGGGCCCTGACTCTTTACTTGAACCACATGATTCGGCTCGTGCCCTCGCCGATATTGGTCATTTTTGCCTTTTGGGCCGCCAGATAAATGATCTCCCCATCGGTCTGAATATCCGTCAGGCAGTACCGCATCTTCATGCTTGTCAGGGACGGCACCAGTGCGCCGCCTTTTATCTTGTAGACCACCAGATTGGACCGTTCGTAGACCTTGAAATGCTCCAGGTTCCCCACCATGGGGATGTTGTTTATGGCGAGCACCTCTCTTTCGCCGTCCTTGTCGATATCCGTCACAAGAAAGCCGCTGTTCAGCTCGACGAGGGGTTCGAGATCGCCGGTCTGTCCCTCCTTGTGCCTGATGCTGTTGTTGGTGCCTCCCAGTTTCCTTTCACCGCGCCACAGGACCGTGCCGTCCCGGTCCCAGACATGGAGACGGGAAAAATCATTGAGGCCCAAGAATTCCGACCTTCCGTCCCGGTTCAGGTCAAAGAGGGTGAGGGTGTAGATCTGGGCCTTTTCAAGTCCCTTCAGGGGCTCCTTGCGAGCCAGCTTTCCCTTGCCCTCGTAAACCATTTGGTAGATCTTTCCCCTGAAAAAATCGTCCATCTTGGAATCTTGAAACAGGAGCAGGGGTTTTCTGTTGCCAAGGTCCGTCACGGCCCTAAGGTGGCCGGTCTTGGCGAGCAGGCGCTTAAATTTTCCGTTCCAGGTCCAGACCGTGGTCCTGGCCCGCGACCCGTAGCGGCCCACCAGGTAGATCTCCTGAATGCCGTCCCCGTCGACATCTCCCACGCTCGCCTTTAAGAACTCCTCGCCCAGGGGGGTCTCGAGCGTGTCGCGGCGGGCAAAAGACTGGTCCTTCTTTTGGTAGACCAGGACCTTGTTTCGGTCCACGACGATCATCTCCGATGCCCCGTCATTGTCGAGGTCCGCCATATTCAGGGCAATGACCGATGTTCGCAATGAGATTCTCCCCGCAGGTGTGATCCCCGCACCCTCTTCCGTATCGGGTCTGAAAAAAAGGCCTTTTGTGGCCCGATCCTCAGGTCCGGCACCCCGTTGCGCCATGCGCATCGCCCGCAGATCGATCCCGTCCACAGCCGCCCGGAACTGGTAGACGACATCGGCGATCTTGGGGATCAACTCGCTTTCAATGGTGGTCTCGGTCGCCTGGGTGGCCGTTCCCTTTTCGAGATCGATGATCGTGAGATCAAAGCTGTAGGCCTCGCCCATGGCTGTGACGCTGCCGAAAATAACGAAATCGGCGCCCAAAGCATCGGCCAACCCCTCGGCCCGGTCACGGGACGAAATCCCCATCTTTTCCTCTCCGGTCAAGAGCGGAAGGAGGGCATTGTCACGGATCACCTCGATGCCTTCACCGGAAAGCCGGGAGAGGAACATGCTCTTGAAGCCGGCACGTAGATAGGCCTTGGTCTGATCCGCATGGAAGACGAGCGGGAGCAGGGCCACCTTGTACTTGTCTTTGTCGCTCCCCAGGGCGGGGGCGGAAAGAAAAAGGATGAGGGCCAGAAGACCCGGAATCGTTCGTGTGAACCGGTGCGCGCTGATAGTCATGGACATAATCCTCATTTATTGAAAACATGAATTTTGGCAAATTTTGTGCGGTGGAAGGGGCATGGCAATCACTTTTCAAAAACGAAAAAAACGCTGCCCTGGGCTCCGCACAAGAACATGGCCAAGGCGGTCGAAGCGCTTTTCCCATCTTTGCCATGCACATTTTTGCCCGAGCGTTTTTCGCCGAAGTTTCATCGCCGCCCTCGTTGCCCCGTTTTCATCGATTTTTTCGATGGGCCCTTGTTTTTGAAAGGTTCTTGCCAGGACCCAAGGCGTTCATTTGTCGAAAAATAAAACGCATAAGAGAATCTTAAAGCAGTGACTTCGGTGCAAGACGCATGGGTGTGTTTGAATCGACCTTGAGAAGACTCACCACGAAGTTCACGAAGAACACGAAGATGAAAAAGGTTGTTTATATGGCATGGTCTTCAACCAAACAAGGGAGGTCAAAAAAATGAAATGAATCGTAAGATAAATTCTTTGAAAAGTCAAAATCAAAAGCCTTGCATTATTTGGCAGCTAAAACACCCACCTCTGGTGGAGGACCCGTTTAGGTTTGAAATGTAAAACAAAAAAACCCGGGGCTCGAAAGCCCCGGGTCTGAATTGTAAAAAATTAATTCAAGCGTTAATTAGAAGTCGACTCTCCAGTAAGCACCATAGTACATGGCATCGCCGTCATCCGTGGTCACGCCGTTTACAGTGTGCTCTTTTTCATCAAACTTGCCGATTTCAGGCGTAACGGTCACGCCCTTGGCCAGGGTGATGGGCATCTGGATGTAGTAAAATGCCTTGTCGTCTTCGTCATCCGCAAAACCGGGATTGGCTCTGGAGCTCTCAGTCCAACCGTAGCCCACTTCAGCCGCCAGCATGTCGGTGAATTTCATGCCCAAAACGAGGAAATAACCCGAGGCGTCCACGTCTTCGATACTGGTGCCATAGAGCTTTGCCGCAAAGGGCTGACCGGGCAGGAAGAGCCCGTATTCCGTCGGATTCTGGGCCATCCAGTAGTCGGCCTTGAAGTATGCGGGGCCGATGGGCACGCTGATCACGGCGCCCAGGTAGTAGGAGTTGACGCTCTCACTCTGATCGGTCGCAGAATCGCGGGCGTCCAGCCAGTTGTAGCCGCCGAAGATGCTGAAGCCCACAGGGCCGGCCTTGCCGTCGAAGCTGGCTT
>CAYNYM010000045.1:11022-12440 GCA_964401325.1 uncultured Desulfobacteraceae bacterium
CTCGGTGTCATCGGCGATCGCTGAGTTGGTGCCCGGTTTGGCTAAGGAGACCTTCAGGGTGCCGACCTCAAAGGGGAAGTGGAGGGCGACCTGAGGGGTCCTCAGGCTTCCACCGGCCTCACCGTAAGCCGCCGCGTCGCCGCCGTCAAACACGGAGTTGGAAATCCCGTGAAAGGTGACGGACCAGGCCTGGCCGACCAGCAGGCTGCCGGCACCAAAGTTCCAGCTGCCCCACCACTGCCTGAAGTAGCTGCCGTTGTAAGGCCTGATTTCCACGTTGGCCGAGATATCTCCGGCCTTGATGCGGGCGCCGAAACGGCTGCAACCAACGCACAGATCCCACCAAACGTCCGTCTCATCATAAAGGCCGCCCTTTGCACGGTCATAGGCAGCACCAGGAGGGGCCAGCATGTTGGCGGTATTTTTATCCCTGTCGATCCAGAAGGTGTCCATCCGGACATTTCCGTAAAAGCTGACTTCCTTGTCAGCGGCCATGGCGGGCAGCACGCAGGTGAATACGAGCGCGGCCGCGACCATAAATACAAAAAGTTTTCTCATTAAACTTTCCTCCTAAAGAAAATGATTGATTGAAAAAAACAGAAAAAACTCAAAAAAAGCTAAGTCCTCCTCACCTCCTTTCCTTTCCGGAATACATTGAAAGAGACCCTTTTTCGGGAACGATGCAGGGGGCCATTACGCCGTCCTGAGTGTCCCAAAAGGACAACCACCCGGCCTCTTCCGAATGCTCAGCACAGCCTGTCTATCAACAACGGTTGGAAATGTCAAGCGTTTTATATTGGTTATGGGCGATTTTTCATGTTGGGTTCAAGGTTCAGGGGTTCAAAGGTTCAGAGGTTGGGAGGGGTGACTAAAGTTTCGAGTGACTAAAGTGACTAAAATTGCCCTGGCTTCGGGCCTGTTCCGCGGTTAAACGCGTTTCCTTGTAACTGATTAACTTTTTGGAACGCATTCAGCTATGGACGGGTCATGGCCATCTCTTTTCAAAAACGAAAAGACATTGCCATGATCAAATACGTCTACTTTTTAAGAGCCTGAACCGGCGCAAAAAGTCAAATAAATAAGCCTCTTTCCGGCAGGGCTTCCCTAAATTCACCGCCTGATTCTTCTACCATACCTGAATTCAGGCCCCGCGGCATATTCTTGACAAATCAAGGCGTTGTGTTAGGATGGGCCACCCGTTGGTAAAAGATGGTTGGGGGTTCAGGGTTCAGGGGTTCTGAATGGCGCGGGCATGAGAATCGATCGATTTGAAGATATTGAGGCATGGCAGTTGGCACGAGAACTCACTGGTGTCCACATCACAAATCAGAGATTTCAGGATGGAGCGATCGGCGATCAGCGTTCAGCAGTAAGCTAATGCGTTGTTTTGTATTGTCTTTTGTCCCGCCATGGCGGGA
>CAYNYM010000046.1:0-12438 GCA_964401325.1 uncultured Desulfobacteraceae bacterium
CCTCTCATCCCCCGCATCATGACGGAATTTGCCCACACCAAGACCGGCATCGACATCCATCCCGGGGCCCACATCGGGGAGCGGTTCTTTATCGATCACGGGACCGGGGTCGTCATCGGCGAAACCACGGAGATCGGCGCCCGCGCGAGGATCTATCAGGGCGTCACCCTGGGGGCGTTGTCCCTCCCGAGGGGCTGCGTGGCGGAACTCCGAAACAAGAAGCGTCATCCCACCATCGAGGACGATGTGGTGATCTATTCAGGGGCCACGATCCTGGGAGGAGAAACGGTGATCGGCGCCCGTTCGGTCATCGGCGGGAACGTCTGGATCACCGAATCGGTTCCCCCCGATACCAAGGTCTTCCTGAAAAGGCCTGAATTGGTCTTCAAGGGTGAAACAGGCTAACAATTTTCGAAAAAGGAAAATGGAGGCTGAGCCATGGGCGCGATCTTCAGGGATATAACCAGGACCGTCGGCCACACACCGCTGGTCCGCTTGAACACAATCTCCAAGGGACTTCCCGGTACCGTCCTGGCCAAGCTTGAGTTCAAAAACCCCCTGGGAAGTGTCAAGGACCGGATCGGACTGGCCATGATCGAGGCCGCGGAAAGGGAAGGGCTGATCCAACCGGACACGCTCATCCTGGAACCCACCAGCGGCAACACCGGGATCGCCCTGGCCTTTGTCTGCGCGGCGAGGAAATACCGACTCCTGTTGACCATGCCCGAGACCATGAGCCTGGAGAGGCGAAGGCTTCTCAAACACCTGGGCGCCGAACTGGTGCTCACGCCCGGCGGTGACGGTATGAAGGGGGCCATCCACAAGGCCCGGGAGATCCTTGATCATTCCTCCAACGCCTATATGCCGGATCAGTTCAGCAATCCGGCAAACCCCGAGATCCACCGCCGAACCACGGCCGAGGAGATATGGCAGGACACCGACGGCGGCGTGGACATCCTGGTGGCGGGCGTTGGAACCGGCGGGACCCTCACCGGGGTCTCGGAGGTGATCAAGGCCCGCAAACCCGCCTTCCGCTCCGTGGCGGTCGAACCCGGCGACTCACCGGTGCTCTCAGGGGGCCGTCCGGGCCCGCACAAGATTCAGGGCATCGGGGCGGGATTCGTGCCCCGGGTGCTCAACACCGCCATCATTGACGAAATCGTGACCGTCTCAAACGACGAGGCCTTTGAAACGGCCCGGGCCCTGGCCAAAGAGGAGGGTATTCTGGGTGGAATCTCTTCCGGGGCCGCGGTGGCTGCCGCCCTTCGGGTTGCCCGGAGACCGGGGAGCGAGGGCAAACAGATCGTGACCGTCCTGCCCAGTACGGGGGAGAGGTATCTGAGCACCGACCTCTTCCTCAAGGAATAGGCAAAGGGCCCCTCAGAACGCTCTTTAAAAATGATCGCTAACGGCTGATGGACAAGACCATCATCGAGAAACCGTGGATTTCCGGGCAGGCGTCAGTGCGGGTCATCCCTTGACGTGTCCGCACGGCGTCGGCGCAATTCCGCCCGGGCAATGGTTTTTGCCGTATCCGTAAACAGCCAATCCTCGAGGCTGGACTCAAGCCTGATAAGCTCCTGTGACGAGGTTTCCCGAAACCTTTGCTTATCAATCATGAACCCCTCTCTGGTAAATCGCCAGAGTTTATCGGCATCCTTTACGATTCGGTCATTGAGAGACAGGGCCTCTTTTCGAGAATCATGGCCCCTAATGATTTCAAGGATCTCCCGGGTCTTATCCGCATCATAGTCCACGGACTTCAAGATTTCTCCCGCGATCCTGGCCCCTTCCACTTCATGACGTCGGTTCAATTCGGGGCGTGTGGCCCCGGGACCGAAGGCCTCCAGTTGCAGCTCCTCCGGCACGGTCTTCCAGCCCACATCATGCAGGATGACGGCTGGAATAATGATGCCCTCGGCACCACCCAGGTCCTTTATCAGGGCATAGGCCATGTGCATCGAGATATCCGTATGGATATCGTTCTCTCTGGTTGCGAGGTAGGGTTTAGCCAGTTTTCGTATGTTTCTGAAAATTTTTTTCATGATATTTCGAGTAATCCGCGGTTGTCCGCCCAGGCTTTTAAAAAGAGATCGTCATGATCCGTTCATGGCTGAATGGCCTTCAAAGAGCCCTCCGTTTTTGCACCCGGGCAAATCCAGCGTCAAAAGGTTCCCAGCTGACACTGGTTGATCTTGATCCCCAGTGTTTCACAGGCCGATGTCACCTGCATTTTTCGCAGCTCCAGCCTTTGGGCAATGTCCCAAGCGGCCCGGCAGGACAACCGGCCCTCGACCAGTGTCTCACGGATGGCCTTTTCCAAATCCCCGTCTACTTCCTCGGCGGGTTTGACGATGTGCTCCTGGGGACCATAGCCGAAGAGTCCCAACTGGCATTTGCTAATGCCCTTTTCCACAAGGTCGATGGCACGTCCCACCTCCTTTGGGGAAACCCCTAGGTCACTGACAATGCTAAAGGCCACGGCGCAGGGGATATCATTGTCAACGGTGCGATCCCTGACGGCCTCCATGATCCTTGGGTCGACATCCTGCGCCTTCTCATGCTTTTTCGCAAAATACCCCTTGTCTTCGCGTGTCATTTGATCTCCTCCTGCCCGGGTGAATCACGCCCTCGCACCCCTTGGCATCCCAAAAAATGTTCCCAATAAACAAAACACATTAAAACTAAACACAACATATATCAGCTCAATTTAAACAAATAGTATCGCGACATTTTTTGTTTTCTCTCCTTGTCCGCCGGAAAACTTACGAGAGTTTTCGTGACTCGCCCTTTCATCATACCCGAGCGTATCGGATTTCACAACAACTCCGATATTTCGAGAACGGGTTTTGTTGCGATGAAGGTTGTATTTGTGCCTTATTTTCTCTAATATGCTGGCATGTTGCAAATCGGTACGCTCACATTGGAAAACCATCTGATCATGGCCCCCATGGCAGGCATCAGCACCCTCCCTTTTCGCGTGATGGTGAAGAGGCTGGGGGCCGGAATGGTCACGACCGAGATGGTCAGCGCCGCGGGACTCACCCTTGGCAAGGAGAAAACCCTCCGATACCTCAGGACCCATCCTTCCGAACGCCCCCTGGCCGTCCAGATATTTGGATCCAAACCCGATATCATGGCCCGAGCCGCCCAAATCGCCGTGGAGGCGGGCGCCGCCCTGGTAGACGTCAATATGGGATGCCCGGTCAAGAAGGTGACCAAGACCGGGGCCGGGGCCGCGCTTCTTCGGCAGCCCCGGCGGGTCGAGGAGATCGTGACCAGGGTCCGTCTCGCCTGCCGTGTCCCCTTGACCGTTAAGATCCGAACGGGGTGGTCACCCGCGGAACCGGTGGCCCTTGATCTGGCCCATATCATCGAGGACTGCGGGGCGGATGCGATAACGGTTCATGCAAGATTCGCAAGCCAGGGCTTTTCGGGCAACGCCGACTGGAACCTTATCGGAGAGGTCAAGGCAAGGCTGAAGATCCCTGTAATCGGGAACGGCGATATCATGAAGGCCCCGCTTGCCTTGTCCATGAAAGAGCAGACCGGATGCGACGGCGTCATGATCGGCAGGGGGGCCGTGGGGAATCCCTGGATTTTCAAACAGATTCTCTGTCTGGCGCGGGGACTTCCCCAGCCCGAGCCCGGTCTGTCCGAGCGAAAGGCCCTCATCATGGAGCATTTTCGCATGCTTTCCGAAACCATGGGAGAGGTCCACGCGGCGCGCGCCATGCGCGGTCTGCTGCTCCGCTACACCAAGGGACTACCCCACAGCAGTCGATTTCGCGGAAAAATTACGCAGATCGCAGACCTGGAATCTCTTGCAAATGTCCTGGATAACTATTTTTCACTCTTAGAGGAAACAAGACCTTGAAAGTAAAACTGGCAAGAACGGCGGGTTTCTGTATGGGGGTGCATCGGGCCATGGACACGGTCCTCACCGAGGCCAACCGGGGCAAAGGCCCTATTTACACCTTCGGCCCCCTCATCCATAACGCGCAGGTCATCGACCTCCTCAAGTCCAAAGGAGTCGTTCCCGTGCAGGATATTTCGGGCATCAAGAAGGGCACCGTGATCATCCGGGCCCACGGCATCCCGCCCCAGGACCGCGAAGTTCTCCGCGCAAGCGGCATGCGGGTCATCGATGCCACCTGCCCCAGAGTGGCCAAGGTGCAGGCCATCATCCGTTCTCACACCCGAAAGGGCTATACCGCCGTGATCGTGGGTGACCGCAATCACCCCGAGGTGATTGGTCTCATGGGATATGCCAAGGGAGACGTCATTGTCATCAGCCGCCCCGAAGAGGTGGCCGACCTACCGAGGGCCGAAAAGCTCTTCGTGGTGGCCCAGACCACGCAGGATGCACAAAACTACCGGGAGATCCAGGAGGCCATCAAGAAAAAGGCGCCCGGGGCCGAGGTTTTCGACACCATCTGTGATGCCACACACACCCGGCAGGAAGAGGTGCGCAGCTTTGCCGGGCATGTAGACGGCATGGTGGTGGTCGGCGGATATCACAGCGGCAACACCCGGCGTCTGGCCCTGGTCGCCGAGGCCTCCGGTCTTCCCACCTTTCACGTGGAGACCGAAGAGGAACTGGACAAGACCCAACTCGCAGACATGGAAGTCGTCGCCGTAACGGCCGGGGCATCCACGCCCAACTGGATGATCAGAAAGGTCGTTCAAAAAATCGAGGGCATCCGAGGCCGAAAAGAAAGCCTCCTGGATCGATGGATCAGAAGGGCCTTCAGGCTCCTCTTTGTGAGCAATGTGATGGTGGCCCTGGGCGGATTCTCGCTATCCTATGCGGCCACCGTTCTCCTGGGCAAGGAACCGGACTGGATTCATCCCTCCCTGGTTCTGCTCTACCTCTATGCCATGTATGTGTTGAATCGGTTTCTGGACAGAGGGGCCAGTGCGTACAATGATCCCGGAATGGCAAGCTTTTACAGGCGTCACCGTTTTCCGCTCATCTGCTCGGGCGTGGCCGCCATTGCCAGTGTTCTCGGCATGGCCTATCATCTCGGCTCCCATGTCTTCCTGGCCATGGCCGCTCTCAGCGTCCTGGGCGTCATCTACAGCATCCCCCTGGTTCCGCCGCAACTCAGACATCTTTGGCGCTTCACCAAGATCAAGGACATCCCCGGGTCCAAGACACTGTCCGAGGCCATTGCCTGGGCCATGGTCATTGCCCTTGTGCCGCAGTTGGGATCCGATCCCGCAGGGGCCCCGGAAATTATTGTCATTTTTTTAATCGTATTCACAATGGTTTATATAAGATCAGCCCTTTTCGATATCTTTCAGGCCCAGGGAGACCTGATTGTCGGCGCAGAAACCCTCCCGATCACACTGGGGGAAAAAAGGACCCTGTGGCTCCTCAAGCTCGTAACCCTTGCAGGGGCACTCCTTGTCTTCGTGGCACCTGCCCTGAGCCCGGTAATCCCCCTGTCTTTCCTTCTGCTGTTGTGCTATGCCCTGCTGATGCTCGCGCTCCTGGCCTACGAGAAGCGATGGCTCTACCCCGGCACGCGCCTGGGGGCGATGGTGGAGGGCAGCTTCTTTCTTGCCGGCCTCCTCGCCCTCCTCTGGCATTCGATCACATGACCAGGATCAGTGTCATCATCCCCACCTACAACCGGTCGCAACTGGTGACCCGGGCCGTCTCATCCGTCCTGTTCCAGACATTCAGGGATTTCGAGATCTTGGTTGTCGACGATGGCTCAACGGATGACACGATGGAACGCCTTGTCCAATTTGGAAGTCGGATCACCTTGCTCCGGCATCCCGGCAACCTGGGTGTCTCGGCAACCCGAAACACGGGGATCCGGGCCTCGAGCGCGCCTTTGATCGCGTTCCTCGACTCGGACGACTATTGGCTCCCCGAAAAACTTGCTGCCCAATGGGCTTTTTTCAAAGGGAGCCCGGACGCCGTGGCCTGCCAGACGGAGGAACTCTGGATCCGGAACGGGCGCCGGGTAAATCCCCGAAACAAACATCGCAAGCCCTCCGGCGATATCTTTCTTCCCTCCCTGAAATTATGCCTGGTCAGTCCTTCAGCCGTGATGCTTAGGGCCGCTTTGTTCCAGGATGTTGGGCTCTTTGACGAATCCCTGCCTGCCTGCGAAGACTATGACCTGTGGCTGCGAATTTCCTGCCGATACCCCATAGATCTTATCGAAAAGCCCCTTGTCGTCAAGACCGGTGGGCACCTTGATCAACTCTCGGCCCGATATAAGGGCATGGACCGCTTCCGGATCAAGGCCATGACGAAAATACTTGCTGGAGAGCGGCTCACCCACGGGCAACGAAAGGCCACCCTGAAAGAGCTCGCCTTCAAATGTCGAATTTATGGGGAGGGTTGCCTTCGACGAAATCGCATGGAGGAAGGCGCTTACTATCTCGGCCTTGCGAGCAAGCTATAGGCCGGACCGGGATACGCGGGACAGATGGTGCCTCGATGACCGGATCTATTCTTTGGGAAGAACAAGAACCTTGATCTTGCCCTCCAGACTTTTCTGGAAATAAAGCGCGTCTTCGACGCCCCCCACAATGGCCCCATAATGCATGGGGATGGCCAGTTTGGGCCTTATGGCCATGGCCGCCATGACCGCCTGATCCGCCGTCATGACGTAGGTCCCCGAGACGGGAAGCATGGCAATATCCACCTGCAACGCTTTCATTTCCGGGATGAAATCGGTATCGCCGGCATGATAGATCCTCAAACCGCAAAGTTCTACGACAAATCCGAGCCAGCCGTTGCGACGGGGATGAAAATCTTTGTCCCTGTTGTAGGATGGGAGGGCCTCGATCCGGATCTCCTTGACTGTCAGGGATTCTCCCGGCCTGAGGACCCTCACGTCCCCGGACAGGTTTTTCGCCGAGTCCTTTTCCGTGATAATGACCGTATCGGGGCCCTGAATTTTCTTCACATCTTCGGGAGAGCAGTGATCAAAATGATCATGGCTGATCAGGATGAGATCGGCCCTTGGGCCGGATGAGACCTGATAGGGATCGAAATAAAGGATCTTTTCCCAATCAATCCGGAAGGCGTCATGCCCGAGCCAGTGAATTTTGCCGACCATGTCCTCAATCACGACCTTCACCTCACTGAGCAGACATGCGGACGATCTCGACCACCTGATCCACGAGATGGGGCAGGGGTTCGCCGGTGACGCCCACGACCTGCACCCTTTCCTGGGTGAGAGGGATCAAAATTTTCTTCGCTGCACTCGAGCACACGGCCTCGGCCATGCCCGGAGTGACCTCGCCCATCATGGCATTGGGCATAAGCACGGCCAAGGGTCCGATTATGACATCGACTCCGGCGCTTGAGTGTTTGATGGCGTTTTCCCCCGTGGCCCCCCGGTTAGCCCCGGCCTTTACCATGCGGGATGTGGCGATGGAATTGGTACCCAGTGCCCATATGTGCATATCCCTTGCCGAAAGGCCTCTCAGGCCCTTGATAACCGCGGCCCCGATGCCCCCCCCCTGTCCGTCAATAACCATAACAATCATTGGTTTGTCCTTATTGTCCCATTCTTTCGGTATGTGTAAAGACGCCTCGACCCGCGCAGTCTCTTCCCTGTGACCGGTTGAACTTACCGTATCCTGGGCGCAAACACCAAGAATTTTGATGCCGGAAAATTCACATTCGGACCGGGCGGCGGGCAGATGCATGGTGTAGAAATACACGCTACTCATTGGGAGGTCTCCGTGCAAGGCGCGGAAGCCCCTCACCTTTTTTGAAGGTCAGTTTCATGATCTGGATTCTTTGCTTCCTCACATCCTATTTGGCCGGCACCGTTCCCTTCGGCACGATTATTGCGCGAAAGGTCGCAGGCCTGGACATCACGCAAAAGGGGAGCGGCAATATCGGCGCCACAAACGTGGCCAGAGAACTCGGCCTCAAATGGGGCCTCCTCACCCTGATGCTGGATCTGCTCAAGGGATTCTTGCCGGTCCTTGTTTTCACCCTCTTCATGCCCGACCACGCCAGCGGACAGGCCATGGTGGGCTTGTCCGCACTCCTGGGCCATCAGTTTTCCATTTTCAAGAGATTCAAGGGAGGGAAGGGGGTGGCCACCGCCCTGGGAATCTATCTGGCCCTTGCCCCCCTGTCCGCCCTTATGGCGATCCCCTTCTTTATTCTGACGGTGGCTGTTTCTGATTTCGTGTCTCTAGGTTCGATGCTTGGCGCCTCTATCATGCCAATTCTGTTGGCTCTTCAAGGCACCAGTTGGCATATAATCGCAGCATCGGTGGTCATGGCAGTGCTCATCTGCATTAAGCACGCGGACAATATTCAGAGATTGCTCAGGGGGGAAGAGCGACATTGGAGAAAAAGGGCGGGTGGCTAGGCCAGGACCTCCAGGAGGCGGTCAAGCTCCTCGTCGGAATAGAAATGAATGACGATGCTCCCCTGTTTTCCCCGCCGTCGGATATCCACCTTTGTTCCCAAAGTCCGCTTCAGGCCGTCCTCCAGAGACTTCATGTAATGGTCCGGGGCCTCCTGCTTTTTCCCTACCGGCCCCTTTTCCTGGGTCTTCTTGACCAGGGCCTCCGTTTGGCGAACCGAAAGCGCCCTTTTTATAATGAGGTCCCTCAGCGTCTTTTGTTCCTCGCCGCTTTTGAGGCCCGCGAGAACCCTGGCATGTCCCATGGTCAGCCGCCCCTCGATCAGGTCTTTTTGAAGGATCTGGGGAAGAGACAGTAACCTGAGCATATTTGTGACGGTCGAGCGGTCCTTTCCGAGTTTCTTTGCCAGTATCTCCTGGGTCGTTTGGCTGTCCTCCAGCCAACGGCTGTAGGCAAGGGCCTCCTCGATGGGATTCAAATCCTTTCGGTGAATATTTTCGATCAAGGCCAGCTCCAGGGATTCCATTGGGGTGGTCTCCCTGACAACCACAGGGACCCTTTCGAGCCCCGCTTTCTGGGCCGCGCGCCAGCGTCTTTCTCCTGCGATAAGTCGATAGCCTTCGTCGGTCTTGCTCACGAGCAGGGGCGTAATGATACCCTTTTCCTTGACCGAAAGGACCAGTTCGCGAAGGTCCTCTTCGCGAAAATCTTGGCGGGGTTGATAGGGATTGGGTTGAATGGACTCAATGGGACATTGAAAAAATTGCCCCCCGCTCCCTGTCAGGGTATCGGCCTCGGGAATGATCGCGGACAACCCCTTTCCCAGTGCCCTTCGTCTTGTCATGCTCTCATGCTCCTCTGTCAATTAACTCTCTGGCCAGCGCAAGGTAACTCTGTGCCCCCTTTGATTTTATATCATACAGGAGGATGGGCTCTCCGTGGCTGGGGGCCTCGCTTAAGCGTACATTGCGAGGAATGATGGTATGGAAAACGCTTTCTCTGAAGTGTTGACGGACCTCTTCTTCCACTTGCAGGGAGAGATTGTTCCTTGAATCATACATAGTCAACAGGATACCGGCCAGGGCCAGGGCGGGATTGAGTCCGTTCCTGATGGCCCTCAGGGTCGCCAGCAACTGGCTGAGACCCTCGAGGGCATAGTACTCACACTGCAGGGGGACCATAACCGAATCGGCGGCCGTTAGGGCGTTGACGGTCAGGAGGCCGAGTGACGGTGGACAGTCCACCAAGATAAAATCGTATTCGACCCTGAGGGGAAAAAGCCGCATCTTGAGGCGGTGTTCTCTCTTGTTTTCAGTGGCCATTTCCACCTCGGCCCCAATGAGGTCCACATTGGCCCCGACCAGGTGCAGTCCCGGGATCTTTGTTTCGACGATTGCCCCGTCGGGAGCCCCGGCCCCCAGGATAAAATCATAGAGGCCGCGGGTAAGCTTGCCCTTGTCCATGCCGAGGCCTGTCGTGGCATTACCCTGGGGGTCACAATCCACGACCAGACATGTCTTCTCGGCAACGGCCAGGGAGGCCCCCAGGTTGACCGCCGTAGTGGTCTTTCCAACCCCCCCCTTTTGATTGGCAATAGCGATGATCGTCCCCATAAATTACGCCCCGTCCTCCGTAAGATTCCCTTAGGCTGATAGCACACCTCTCGCCGTTTGAAAAGAAAAAACCATAATGTTTCACGTGAAACATCGCCCCTGCCCGAAGATAGCGCTGCATACCCGAAGACTTCACATAAAAACAACATATGGGACACTGCAATCATTAAGTATACCATATGTAGTGTGCTTGGTGCATTCTTTGTAACTACTCAGCTAGATAGGCTGAAGGCATTTAGGCTGTGAGGTACCGCAGGAAGGGAACATGCATGATCATAGGAAACTCAGAGCGTTTGAATTGGCTGATTGAAGTTTCTAGCTATGAATCAAAAATTGTGCAAGCCGAGAAGGCTTTAGGCGCCCTGCTTCGATCAATGCGCGGATAGCGAAGGGTTCGGAAACTAATAGCCTTTAGCCTACAGCCTAAACAACCTGAACCGTTACTATTTTTCTTCTCAACGCTCGGGGGCAAGCTTCCTAAAACCCGGCCCAGGCTCCGTTTTTCACCACTCCCACCGGGTACAACCTTTCCCCTCATCGTAGCGCGCTAGTGGTCTTTGATCTTTGTCGCACCCCTTTTGCGGTCCCTATCCCAAGGGTGCATCAGGCCCTCCTCGATCCCAATAGCGATGAAAAAGAAAAATCTTTTTAAATATATTCCCGCCCATGTCCCCTTCCAAGACTTTCCCCTTACGCCCTATTGATTTGTTTTTGCTATTTTTTCTTGTCTTTGCAAGAACCCCACCTCTACCCCGGCAAAGCCCTGATTCCCAGCCCTTGTCGAATTTATCCAGAGCAATGAAACAAAAATTGGCAAAAAAAGCACCATTTCGGAGAAATCGTGAGGTTTGCCTTTGTTCATATTTTTATCCACCATCCCCTTAAACGATAAAAACCGTTGAATTAAGTGCCAATTTTTGCCTTCCAATTTTCTCTATTTTCAGGCAATGTTAGCAACATACAGAAAATATTTCATTTTTTTCAATAACTTAAATTGTGTCAAAAAATCTGTCTCGCCTAAGTCATTCCCGCTATTCATTCCCTTTGACAGCCCCTACCCTAATTCGTTAGAACCCAAACTCACACTCGGTGTTTTTCACAACTCTCTTCTTTTTATCCTTCGAGGCCAGCATGACATCCATATGGAACGATGTAAAATTCCTGCTCAGGAATACCATTCCTGAAAAAAGTTTCTCCCTTTGGATCAACCCCATCACTCTCCTTGAGAAGAGAGATAACAGTCTGATACTCGGGTGCCCCAACAAGTTCTCCTTGAACTGGATCACGGAGAACTACAAGGACCTTATTGAACAAAAACTCGGGGAATTGGCAGGCGGGGAGTACGGCTTTTCTTTTCAGGTCATGTCGCCCGTAAGACGCACCCCGGATCCGGTTGCGCCGGAGAATATGCCTCAACTCTCTTTTCCCAAAATGCCCGGCAAGAACAAATTCGGATCCAGGGCCCTTAACGATGAATTCACCTTTGACCGCTTTGTTGTGGGAAAGTGCAATGAGTTTGCCTACTCAGCCTCTAAGGCCCTCTCCCATGACGCCTCTCTGCCCTACGACTCCCTCTTCATGCTGTCCAATACGGGGTTGGGCAAGAGTCACCTCTCACAAGCGACCGGACACGCCATCTTACAGAAGAATCCGAATCTCAGAGTTTACTATGTCACGGCAGAGGATTTCGTCAATGAAATGATTTTTTCTTTGAAAAATAACTGCATTAACGAGTTTAAGGACAAATACCGCCGCTCCTGCGACGTCCTCCTCCTCGAAGAAGTTCATTTCCTAGCCGGTAAAGAGAAGACGCAGCTCGAGCTTTCCCACACCCTTGACGCCCTGCTCAACAGTCGAAAACGATTGATGTTTACCAGTTCTCTCTTGCCCAAAGACATCCCCAGTATGACCAAAGAGCTCTCTTCCCGCTTCACTTCCGGGATCATTACCACTCTAAACAAACCCGACTATCAAACCCGACTTAAAATCCTTGAAAAAAAGGCCGTGGAACATGATCTTTGCCTCTCCGAAGACATCATGGACCTCCTGGCAAAACATCTCACGGGAGATATTCGCCAGATTGAAAGCGCCCTCCGATGCCTCAAGGCCAAGTCCGAGCTCCTCAAAGAGCAACTAACCCTTGATCTGGCGAAGGAAGTGATCAAGACCCAGGTCTCCATTCAGGATTCTACCGGGATGGAAAAAGCCAAGAAGCTTGTCTGCCAGTACTTCAAAATCGATCCCCTGATATTGAAGTCAAAATCAAGGAAGAAGATCCATGCCTATCCCCGCAATGTCTATGTCTATCTCTGCCGACACTTTACAGACGTTACGGTGGAGGAAATAGGCAAAACCGTCAACCGCAGCCACTCCACGGTCGTATATGCGTACGAAGCCATTGAAAGGAAGATGAAAACCGATGAAAAGGTGAGAAATCAGGTCAATTTTCTCGGTGAAAAGCTGAGAG
>CAYNYM010000047.1:0-12435 GCA_964401325.1 uncultured Desulfobacteraceae bacterium
CCCGGTTGCAGGGGATTGGGATTTGTCGGCGAACCCGGCAGGGGACGCCGGGGAACCTGTCCCCGGTGCCGGGGCAGCCGTCTGAGGCCCGAGGCCCTGGCCGTCAAGATCAACGGTTACTCTCTTTGGGATCTGGTACAGCATTCCGCCCCCGAGGTCATCGAGATCCTTAAGGGCTTTTCCTTTGAACCAGAGGAACGTCCCATCGCGCGGCCCATCATGGACGAAATCTCGGTCCGTCTCAGCTTTCTGAATCGCCTGGGATTGGGTTACCTGGCCCTTTCCCGAAGCGGAGATACCCTGTCCGGCGGTGAGGGCCAACGGATCAGACTCGCGGCCCAGCTCGGGTCAAACCTCACCGGCGTTTGTTACATCCTGGACGAACCCACGATCGGACTCCATGCCCGGGACAGCGGCATGCTCCTTGACGCCCTTGAGGAATTGAAGACAAGGGGGAATTCCATCCTCGTGGTGGAGCATGATGAAGAGACCATTGCGCGGGCCGACCACATCATTGATCTCGGTCCGGGGGCCGGCCGTGAAGGGGGTCTGGTCGTGGCTGAGGGCAAGCTGGCCGACCTGAAAAAAATACCTGAATCCATGACCGGGGCCTCCTTCAACGGCCACGGCCATGAGCTTACCTCCCGCCTGCGCCCCTACAAAAGGCGTAAAAAGTTAAAAATTATGGGGGCCTCGGAACACAATTTAAAAGGCCTCAACCTCAGCCTCCCCCTCGGCACCCTGATCTGTGTGACCGGGGTGTCCGGTTCAGGAAAATCCACACTCCTCAAGGAGACCGTGTTCAAGGGAATTCAAAACCGATTACTCAAAAGACGGGATCCGACGGGTCAATGCAAGGACATCAGGGGATGGGAATCTCTGGACCGGGTGATCGAGGTGGATCACAGCCCTATCGGGCGCACCCCCCGCTCGGTGCCCTCTTCCTATGTGGGATTTCTCACGGAAATCAGGAAACTCCTGGCCGGGACGCCCAGGGCAAGGGCCCGGGGATTTCTTCCCGGTCGCTTTTCCTTTAATGTTAAGGGCGGTCGCTGTGAGGCCTGCAAGGGGCACGGTGCGGTGAAAGTGGAAATGAGTTTCCTTCCGGATGTCTATATCCCCTGCGAGGTCTGCGACGGCCGCCGTTTCAATCAAGAGACCCTGGAGATCACCTACAAGGGGAAGAACATCTCGGAGATCCTGGAACTTACCTTCGAAGAGGCAGGAGAGTTCTTCTCGGCCGTGCCCTCCATTCACCGGGCGGCAAGGCTGGTAAGCGATATCGGCCTGGGGTACCTCACGCTGGGGCAATCGAGCCCCACCCTCTCCGGCGGGGAGGCACAGCGCATCAAACTGGCGGAGGAACTGGCAAAACCCACTCGGGGCAAGACCCTCTACATCCTGGATGAGCCCACCACGGGATTGCATATTACGGATGTCGCCAAGCTGGTCGATGTCATCCAGGCCCTTGTGGACCAGGGGAACACCGTGGCCGTCATCGAGCACAACATGGAAATCATCAAGGAGGCGGATTTCATTATTGATCTGGGACCCGAAGGAGGGGATGGCGGGGGTCACGTGGTGGCTACCGGATCACCGGTTCAAATTCTGGCCAATCCGAACGGATCGCATACGGCCGGGCACTTGAAAAAATACCTGAAATCCTGACATTTCATCAATCTTCCCTTGGGTCCCTCGTTTTTCAGAAAGGGTCTCCTGGAAAGGGCATTTGACAAAGGCCCTAGGACGCATCGAAATCGGGTTCCGGCAATCGTCTATCAAAGACCTTCCATTTGTGGGCTTCTTTAATGTTTGCAATCAGTTCATCCAATTTTACAGGTTTCACCAAATAGGCGAAGGCCCCCAGGCTCAAGCCTTCCATACCGGATTCGACGGCCCCGTGACCGGTGAGCATGATTACTTCCACCTTGGGATAGTTTTTCTTTACCTGCCTGAGTGCCTTAAGACCGTCCATACCGGGCAGCTTGACGTCCAGCACGACGATGTCCACGGGCTGCTGCTTGAGAAATTCCAGGGCCTCTTCTCCTGTAGTCACGCCATGCGCCTTCAGATCACGTAAATTCAGGCGGGATACCAGGGCATTCAGGAAGTCTTCCTCATCATCCACCACCAAGACAAAAATCCGGTCCATCACACGCCTCCCATTTTTCTCAACCCAGGACCTTCGGGATCCTGACCTTGAAGTTGGTCCCCCATCCAGGCACGCTTTCAAAGCTCAAGGAACCTCCCAGGTTCTGCATGATCGAATGGCTGATGGAAAGCCCCAGACCCGTGCCTTGACCCGGTGCCTTGGTGGTAAAGAAGGGATCAAAGACACTGTCCTTGAATTCAGCGGGTATGCCCGGTCCGTTGTCCTTGACCAACACTTCCACCACGTCACCGTCATCTCTGGTTTCGATCCCCACCCGGCCTCCCTCACCGACGGCGTCCAGTGCGTTGCTTAGCAGATTCAAAAAGACCTGCTGCAGTTGGGCCTGATCGGTCTTTATCTCGGGCATTTCCACCTCCAGTTCCCGGGTGATCTTGATTCCGCGAAATCCGGCCTCGCCCTCCAGGAAGAAAAACGCCTCATTGGCAACGTCATTCACATTAACCATATCCAGACGGGGCTCCATGCGCCTGGCAAACCCCAGCATGCGATGGGTAACATTGTGAACCCGGTCCACATGGTGTTGTATTTTCGACAGATTTTGCTTGAATAGCCCACCATGGGGATGATTCTTGATAAAGTCCTCGTCCATCAGGTCTTCCGTAAGTCCGGCCAGTTCACTGATGGCCGCGATGGGATTGTTGATCTCATGGGCCACCCCTGCAGCCATGCGCCCCAGTGACACCAGTCGAGAGGTGTGCGCCAGTTTAGCGTCAAAGGTCGCTCTCTCCTTGTCCTTGGCTTCCACCTTACGCACCACGACCCGGACCAGAAAAAATATGGGCACGGCCAACAGGATGCTGCCCATGACCAAGATGGCCAGCTCTGCTTTCTGTGCCAGTCTAAGCGGGCCCAAGGCCTCCTCGGGATCTTGATCGATCACCAAAATCCAGTCCCTTTTTGGCAGCCATGCAAAGGCGGTCAACAGGCGCCGACCGTCTTTGGAGATCCGGTCAACCACACTGATCTCCCGGGGCGCTTTCTTGAGATCCAGGCCCGATATGGACAGGATATCGCCCCCGAAACGGGGAGGGGTCTGATATTTTCCTTCCCTGTTGACGATGTAGGCGTCACCACGCTGTCCCAGCTGGGCACTGCGCACCAGCCAGTTGAAGACATCGGAGTCAATGGTGGCTCTCAGTATCCATGCCTTCGGTGAGTCGTCTTTTCGCACCGCCACGACAAAATGCGGCGACTCCCTGAAACCCAGGAAGACATCGCTGACATAAGCGCCACGCAACATGGTCTGTTGAAACCATTTGGTCTCCTGGTATTGCTGATGCTGAAGGGGGTATGTCCCGGAGTAGACCAGGTGTTTGCCCTGGGCATCAATAATACCCAGGTCCACGAATGACCATTGCCTTTGGTTGAGCAGTCTGAACATACTTTGCAAAGTACCCGGAGTGGTAAGTTCGGAGAGCGGCGCCGAGTGCGCCAGCACCTCCAGCATGGTGGTGCGTTCGTCCAGGAAAATCCCCAAGGCATTGACCCGATTGGCGGCCATGTTCTTGAGTTCGGAGTACAGATGTTTTTCCTGAGCATCGGAAAAATAAAAATAAATCACCGCCCCCAAGACCCACAAGGGGATCAGAGAGACGGCCCAGGCCGTTGAGAGCATTCGGCGCATAAGTCGGCGATAGGTCCGATTCATGGTTTTTCCTCTGATCTTCGCCCTACCAGTGCCTTGATGTCCTTTTTCATCTTTTCACGATAATGCTGCACCACGGCGGGCGCGGACATAATCATGTCCAACTGGCGGGTGTGCATGAGTAAGTATCCGATCACTCTAAGGCGTGAGAACATGTCACCCCGGTCAATGCCCTCCAGGCGGGCAAAGGCGGTGTCCTCTTTCACTTCGACGCGAAAATCCAATTCTTCCAAAAGATCGGCAATGAAACGGGCACGGAGGTATTTGCGATCCTGGTCGGCCGCTCCACCTTTGAAAGCAAAGCTGATATAGTTTACCTGTGTCCTCTCGGTCACCAGGGCTTCCACGGAGGTGAGGTGGAATCCGAAGCGCGACTGTAAGTTGAGGAAGTCCCGCGAAATCATAAAATAGTTGCGATTGGCGTAAGACGTCTTATAGGGTGTGGCCAAGGCGGGATTGGTGGTTGCCTCAAACATGACCGAGGCAAAACCCTTACCACTCATGGCCGGCGGTCCATCCCAAGGCACGGCCACGATACCCTCCCACAGGGCGAGCATGGGCCGACAGGCGATGTTGTCCAGCTGGACGTATTTCCCTTCCACTTCATGATGAAATCCGTCATCCAGATTAATGACCCAATACTGCATGGGAACTTCATAGTGGAGTTGCTTGCTGGAGCGCTGGGGGAAATGGTGCTCCTTGCCGAAATCAAACATCTCCCTGACCGATTTTTCGTGGCAAAACCGGGTAATATCATGGAAAGTCCGACAGTTCTCGGGGGCGAAGCGCGTTGAATCCGGATCCAGCAGGGTCAGGGGAATGATGTGCCCTGCCACCGCTTCCAGGGTTCGATATATGGGACTGCCGGCCATGAAGTTGTGCCTGCGCATACCATCTTTCAAAAGCGCCTCAACCTTGCCCCGGTATATGGCGACCCCTTCCGCATCAACGGTAATCAATTCCCCCTCCTGAAGGGTCTTGATCTCGGGTCCCATTCCCATGATCGCCGGAATGCCATATTCCCGTGCCACTGTGGCCAGATGACCGGCCTGGCTGCCTTGCTCAGCCACCACCGCCGCAGCCCTTCCCAAGAGAGAAACCCAACGGGGTAGAGGTTGCGTGAGGGCCAATACCGCGCCTTCAGGAAACCCAAGGGCATCACTGTCCTTTCGCACCCAAAAGACAGGTCCGGAGGCCTCTCCCGGGCTGGCACCGATCCCCCCCGAGACCAGAAGATGAGCCCCCTCCAGACGCGGCGAGGGTCCGGAGGCCTCAGCGGCCACCTGTCGCAGAGGTCGGCTTTGCAAGATGACCGGGGCGCCCTTTTGGTCGATTGCCCATTCCACGTCCTGGGGAGCACCATAATGCTCCTCCAGGCCCCGAACCAATTCGGTCAGCCGCAGGATTTCCTCGTCTTCAAGTGAAGGCTGATCGGCCTCGTTCCCGGTCAGTTCCAGCCGGCAGACCCCCTCCAGGGGATAACAGTTATATTTGGATTCCTTGTGAGCCACCCGCCGTTTGACGATCCTGGGTGGGGCTGATTTTTCGACCACGAAGAGGTCGGCGGCGGCATTTCCATCCACCACCGATTTGGCCAGCCCCCAAGCGGCGGTAATGTGAACATTCTTATCACGGATATCCAAGGCGTTGCAGGAGTAGGCCACGCCACCGGTGCGGGCGTCCACCATGGCCAGGCAGCCAACGCACATGGGCATGTCTTCATCGCGCAGGCCCCGCATCAGGCGATAGTGCATGGCCTGGGGAGTATACTTGCTTGCCACGACATCTTTGTATGCATCCAAAAGGTTCTCGGGCCGTACATTTAACTGGGAACGGTATTGGCCGGCAAAGGACGCATCGGCTGAATCTTCACCCAGGGCGCTGGAGCGCAGGGAGACCGTGAGGTCATTTTTTCCGTTCCTCTCCCGCAGACGGTCATAGGCCTGTTTTATCGCCTGGCCGAGATCCGGCGGAATCTCGGCCCGCAGCACCTGCTGTTGAATCCGGGAACTGAGCCGGAACAAGTGATCCGTGCGCTCCAATACGGCGGCCTGAATAAGGCGGTTGATCTCCTCCTGCAGGGCGTTGTGCTTGAAGAAACGATAATAGGCCGCGGCGGTAATGACAAAGCCGGAAGGGACGGGCATTTTGAGGCGGTTTTTGACCTCCCCCAGATTTGCCATCTTTTCTCCGGCCCGATCTGTCTCCTCTTTGTCTATCTGATCCAAGGGAATGATAAACCGGGGATCCTCCAAGGTCCGGTATTTTTGGGACAGGTCATTCTGAATCTGCTTTTGAATGGCCTGCAGCCGTGAATACAGCGCCACATACTTGCCTTTACGAGGTGAGAGGTTATCCAGATTCTTGACCATCTGGAAGACATTCACCCCCAAAGCCGTGCAGCGGGATTTCACAAAGGACATGCCAAAGGGACGGCTGCCCCTCAAGGCCTCTTCCAGCTCCGCCATGAGTTCCAGGGCCTTGTTGTTGGCCGCCAGCAAGAGCTTGAAACTGTGGTACCGGGCCTTGAATGCGTTGCTGAGCTCTTGTACATGGGCCTCCGACAGAGGTTCGATGTCCTCCCTGGTAAAGAGCTTCCGCAGAAGTTTGAGCATCTCAAACATGTCAAGGCCATCGGGGTCAGGAGACGGGTAATGGGTTCACATTTTGATCGTTTTTCCTGCCGGAGGTCAGCCGCCGTGGGGATGAACCTTTTGGACCTGAGACCTCGCTTCAAGGTAGCTGATCTTTTTTTCCTGCAAGGCCTTCTTTTGGGCGGCTTCCTGGATCTTGTAGACCAGTTCGTCAATGGGTACCGGTTTCAGGATATAGTCAAAGGCCCCCGATGACATCCCTTCCAGGGATGCCTCCAAGTCGGCATGCCCGGTGAGCAGGATCACCTCCACAAGGGGGTGAGCCCTCTTTATTTTCTTGATGGCCTTTATGCCGTCCATCTCCGGCATTTTCACATCCAGTACCACGACATCCACAGACTCCGAGTCCAAAATTTCCAGGGACCTGCGTCCGCTTTCCGCGGCAAGAACACTGAGCTTCCGCAAAGCCAGCCGTTTCTTGAGGGTGTGTAAAAAATCAACCTCATCATCGACCAGCAGCACACATATCGGCTGTTTCTCCATGGCCCATACTCCTTAAGACACTTGCCTTTAAAACAGGTCGGTCTTCACTCCCCCGACGCCTTTCGAGGCAAGTTGACGGTAAAGGTCGCACCTCCCTCCGGTCGGTTTTTGACTGACAGAGAACCGCCCAAATCCTCAATGATACTCCGCGACACGGCTAATCCCAAACCAGTGCCCTGATCGTCGAGTTTCGTCGTGAAAAAGGGTTCAAAAATCCTTTCCAGGTTTTCAGGGGGAATTCCCGGCCCGCTGTCTTCAACTCTCAATGAGACTTGCTCCGCCCTACCGGAAATGATCAACCTGACCTGTCCTTGGGATTGCTGGGCCTGTATTCCATTGGTGACAAGGTTTAAGAGCACCTGGCGCAACCGGTCAGGATCCAGCCAGACCCGGGTATCATCCGTCTCCACAATAATCTTCAGCCCCACCCCGGCATAGGAGGCAATCTTTCGGGTCAATTCCACCACTTCCCCGGCCAGATCGTTCAAATCGGTTTCCTTGACCACGGCCCTGGTCCTGCGGGCAAAGCTTAACAGGCCCCGGCTGATTCGGCGAGCGCGATCGATGCCGGCAGCGCTCTTGTCCAGTCCCAAATTCAATTTGTCACGAAATGGGGCGGTAAGGGATTCCTCCTTGGCAACAATCGTTTTCAACCAGCCGACGGCTTCGTTGATGACGGCCAGAGGGTTGTTCAACTCATGGGCAATGCCGGCAGCCATAGTGCCCAGGGAGGCCAAACGATCCGCCTCTATCATCTGCCGTTTCATCTTCTCGCCAAAGGTCGGCTCGGGCGAAGCTCTTTCCTGACCGGGTACCTTTTCCAGGGTCTCTTTCAGCTTGTCAATCAGCTTGTTTATGTCCACTGGCTTGGTCAGGTAATCAAAAAAGCCCAATTCCATGCCGTCCAGAGATGCCTCCAGATCGGCGTGACCGGTGAGCATGATCACTTTTGCCGAAGAAAAATTTTTCTTAATGGCCTTGAGCGTCTGAATACCGTCCAGGCCCGGCATCTTGACGTCCAGCACCACCACGTCCACCGGTTTTTTAGCCAAAATCTCGAGGGCTTCGAGACCACTGGAGGCGGTCAACACATTGAGGCCGCGCAGGGACAGACGTTGAGAGAGCGAAGAGAGAAAATCCTCCTCATCATCAACCAGCAGAACCCTCAGGTTTTCGAGTTCCATGGACCTGTCTCGCGTTCAGTTTCCGATCACCGTCACCGTGGTCCCGGCCCTGTCCGGGACGCCCGGGAGGACCCGAGAATGGGCAAAATAAAAGCTGATGGCTGACAGCTCCTTCCGGGAATCCTTGATCTCCGGACGGGCATCCCTTAGTGTTCGAACCTGTATCCGGTGCCCTCGAAAAGGTACATGACCCCATACCCATACCACATGGTGTAGATCACATAAAAGAGCAGAGAAAAAAACACGATCCCCCAGCGCTGCCCGATGCTCTGGGGCTCTATCTTATAATAATTATAGGACATTTCCACCGCTTTGCCCTGTACTTTTTTCACAAACTTGGCCTGGACAAAGGCCTTCTGTCGGTTGAGGGGCTTCTGCATGGCCTTCAAAGACGCCCACCAGGTGTAGACCGTAACCCTTTCGTTCTGGCCCTGATAACGTTTCACCAGGACATCGCCCCTGTTATAGAACATATCATCCGCATCCTGGAGACCGGCATCAAGGATAGTGCCCAGATCTCCGGTGATCTTCAGATCAGATCCGTCTGCGACAGCCTCGGCGCCGGCTGTCACAAACAAGTGTGCGGCACGGATCGCTTCACCCTTATCCTTCAAACTCAGGGTTACCCGAATCTCCTGGCCTTTGAATGCCCTGCCCTCTTCCTTCAGATCCGGAATATAGTAGGCCGAGGCCTTGGAGATGGAGTTGTAGAGGTTGTCCAGGTAGTCCAGGCCGTTTTTCCCGCCGAACACGGGCATGAAGACGATGACCAGGACCAGGACAAAGGTGATCAGCATACTTAAGCCGATTTTATAAAGCTTCTTATTCCTGCCGTGTCCGCTCATGATGCCACCTCCTCGACTCCCGGCGCGCCGGGTCTCGAAGCCGCCCCGCGCAGCGTCTTGGTATTGCGGATAAAGGTCCCGAGGACCCAGAATGCGAATCCGGCAATAATGATGAAAAAGCCCCAGATGCCGATGGTGTCACAGACATAGGTGACGCTCTTGGGCAGGGGAAGGATCTCCATGTCGGCCAGTTTACCCGGCAGAGCGAAGATGCGGTTCATGAAGCCGGCCAAAACAGCCATGGCGTAAAACCCGCGGATGGTTATGCCGGGAACCACCTTGGTCACCATGCCCCCAACCTGGATACCAAACAAGGAACCGATGAGCATGCCCATGGCCAGGGTGTAGAAAATAAAACCGTAGACGGCATATTGGCTGATGGAGGCATAGCCGGCGGTAAAGACGATCTGGAAGATGTCGGTACCCACCGTGGTCATAGAGGACACGCCCAGGGTGTAGACAAATATGGGGAAGGTCAAAAAGCCTCCCCCCACACCCATGATGCCCGCAGCCAGCCCCACGACAAAGCCGCTGGCGACAAGGAACCATGCCGAAATCTTACGGCCTCCGGGGACCAGACCCTGGTCGAAACGGATCATGGGAGGGAGGTTCATGGATTGGAGTTTCTTGGGCAGTCCCCCCAGTTCAGCGCCTTCCACTTTACCGCCATGGGGCATTTCGCAGGCCGCCGCATCCCTGCGGCACTTTAAAAAGTCCATCATGGCATAGACGCCCAGCCCCCCCAGCATGAGGGAGTAGATGGAGGTAATGAAGGCATCACTGAGAACCGGGTTGATCTCATAGAGTATCCGGTTGATCAGCCCGCCGCAGGTGGCCCCGCCGACGGCGCCGATCAGGAATGTGCCCGCCAGGGGCACGGACACATTGCCCAGTTTGCGGTGGATCACACTTCCCATGATCGCTTTGGCAAAAATGTGAAAAAGGTCCGTGCCCACAGCTAGAATACCTTTGACACCGGCACTCATTAAAGCCGGTGCAATGATAAAGCCGCCGCCGGCCCCGATGCACCCGGTAATCAGGCCCGCACAAAGGCCGATAAGGATCGATGCGATGAAAACACCGGTGGTATAAAATGCCGGACTATAGGCATGGTGGCCGCCCAACACATCCGGCAGGGCCTCGGTGATGGAATCGGCAAAAGCTACCCCTCCCAAGACAATGGGCAGGATCAACAGACCAAGGAGCAAAAGACGTTTGCGATCGGATACAATGGATCGGGAAACACTTATTTCCCATCTTGCGTGCGCCTGGGTGGCCGCCATCATCATGTAGCCCCACTGTTTAAAGAATCTCATTGCTGGACACCTCCACTTCGTTAGTCAGTTGCGCGGTCGTTACGGTTCGAATCTCCCCCCCAAAAGACCTTTGAGACGTCGATACCATCGCTAAAGCCCCATCAAGGCCTCATCGAATTCTTGGCCGTGCACCGTCCGTACGGGGGCGGCGCGGCGATCCAACTAGGTCACCTCGACGCGCCCGGGCATGTGCTTTGCCCGCACAACCCCATACCATGCTTTTCGTGGTCGAGCAGAAGCAGTCTGTTTATTTCTAAGTGATATGGATCCCGTTTTCGTGGGCCGAGGTGCAGTGAAAAAGACAAGCCAGGATTCCAGGTTCCAAATCAAGCACTTGCGTTCTCTTCAAGAGTGAAAGGCGTCGATGGTAACAGACAGTCCAAACTGAGGTCCCAATAAATGCATTCTAAATAATACGGTTTCGAAAGGGGGAGGCACTGGTTTGAAGTTGAAAAGCAGCAATAAAATCAAGCGATAAGAATCCTTTTTCGTGATGTGAAGTATAGTGAATTTACCATTGCGTGTCAACGACAAAGACATCCAGTTATGAGCCGGTGACCCCTTTTCCCTCACCCTCTGCACCTCCGCCTCCCAGTGCCGAATCCGCTTTCAATTGTTGACAGGGGCTTTGCCCTGGGCCATAGTGATAGGAGGTTATAATCACAATCTGAGGAAAGACCCATGAACGGGATGCCCTTTTCAAAGGTTCCCCTGTGCATTGCCTTTTTTTCCCTGATCATGATACCCGGACATATGGTACCTCAGAGATCCTACGCAAATTCCCTTGAATCCATTCAGACGGCGCTGCCCGGACAGCTCGGCCACTGGCGTGCGGAATCTGAGGACCGCTTTTACGATTCCAGAACCATATTCGAATATATCGACGGGGCCGGTGAGGTCTACAGGGCCTACAACATGCGCCGGTGCCTTTCCCGTCGCTTCGCCTCGCCCGAGGGCCAGGGCCTTGTGCTGGACATTTTTGAAATGGACGCTTCTGAAAATGCCTTCGGCGTTTTCACCCATGACCGGGAAGGGGAAATCCTGGACATCGGGCAGGACGCCCTTTACAGGGCGGGATGGTTGAGCTTTTGGAAAGGACGTTTTTTTATCTCTATCTTCGCTGAAAGGGAAACCCCCGAGACCAAAAGGACCCTCGAGAAGCTCGGAACCATGGTAAGTTCTATTATTCGGCAGGACGGCCCAAGGCCCGAACTGCTTCTTCGACTTCCTTCGGAAGGGATTCAGGCCCGCAGCATCCGATACCTCCATGATAATAACGTCCTCAATCACCACTTCTACCTCTCGGACGAAAACATTCTCCTTATCGTCTCCGGGACGGATGCAGTCCTGGCGGATTACGAGCGTTCGAAAAAACACGCGGTCCTTCTTCTCATATCATACCCCGCTCCGGCAAAGGCCTCGGCGGCCGTTCAATCCTTCATGAAGCATTATCTGCCGGACGCTGACGACTCCGGCATGGCGAAGCTGGAGGACCGGAAATGGTGTGGTGCACGCCTTAAGGATAGGCTTTTGGCCGTTGTGCTTGAGGCCGATACCAGGCAACTGGCCGAAGGCCTGCTCTATGAGACCCTGGAACCGTGATTGAGCCTCGATAGAGGATAGGGGTTGCCTTCCCCATAGATGACACTAGGGCAGGGCCTTGGCCTCACATGCCAATCTCGCTTCCAACGTTAGGCTTTACGCATTGAGAGAGGGGGGAAATGGCCGTTGACGACCGCGGTGTCCTGCAAAATCCCGTGTTCAACCGCTCAACGGCACTCATCAACGTACGTCCTATGAGGGCGCATCACTGGTCGGGGCTTGGAACCCTTATTAAAAATCAGGGGGCCTAATGCCTTGGGGCCCGGTCTTTTTCAGCCGAAGTTTGGGCCCTCTGAACAGGCTGGGACAGGGGGGAAACCAGATGAAATGCCTTCCCAACGCCCTTTTGATCTGTTTCATGGCTTCATTTTTCCTGGCCAACGGGGCCTGCACCCACGTCAACCCTCGGAACACACCTATCGTCAGAGTAGTGAAGACCTATGCGTCGACGGTCGTCAACATCAGGACGGAAAGCGTTGTGGATTTAAAAGAGGACCCGTCCTGGGGTGAGTACGGTGAACAACTCGATCAAT
>CAYNYM010000048.1:0-12432 GCA_964401325.1 uncultured Desulfobacteraceae bacterium
AACGCTCCGGATCCATCGTCCACTCTTCAGGCAAGTACAGCCTGGTATCAACCGGTGCAGAAAATTTACCCTTCACGAGGGTGCCAAACACTGCCACTTGGCCGTTATCCACCTTGCCCAACCGGCCCAACCACTGGCGCGAGACTTCGACCGAACAACGGCCCCGTTTCGCAAAACCGCTTTCATCTATCAAAAGGCAAACATCGTAATTATCACCCAAAAACTGATCAGCATCATGGGCAACGTGATCAATCACCTCTCACGCGTCCCATTTGGCGTGGGTCAGGAATTGCTCAAGATTGCGCGATTTGGCATCCGGTACGACTTCGGATATTCGATCCATATTTTTACGGGAACCGGCCTGCATAAGGTCGGAGGCGCACTGGCGAGCCTTTTCCGACACATTATGGCGATAGGATTTGAAATGTTCTGTGTGGATTTTCACAAAGGATATAAAACGACTCCCGACGTCCCGCAAGCGGGACGGCTGGAAGGGATAGCAGTGAGTGGGCTTTTTGCCAAGCCCATCCGGGACTGGCGCAGCCAATCCCGGATGACCACGCCCATAGGGCGTGGGTTTCTACAGCTAACTAAAAGGGAAGGAGGACGGCGATGACTTTGGAGATCAAACCTAGAGAAAAACGAATGGAGACCGATGTCTTGATTTTAGGTGCAGGTGCCGCGGGCTGCGGTGCGGCCATGGCGGCAAAGACAAAGGATGTCCGGGTGCTAATGCTCGACAAGGGCAAGCTGGAGAGTTCAGGGTGCCTTGGCGGTGGGAATGATCACTTTATGGCCGTTTTGAACAGCGGCCCAGAAACCGACACAATGGAAACGGTCGTCAAATTTTTCGAGAAACCCATGAGCGGCCTGACGAGAACAATGATTGAGGAAGGGTGGGTAAAAATCATGCCCACGATTATCGATATTTTGCAGGAGATCGGCGTCAAATTCAAGGAAAACGAGGACGGGTCATGGCTTCGTACTGTGGGTTTCGGCCAGCCGGGTAACTGGTGGATCAACATTGAAAACGGCCAGTACATCAAGCGGTTTCTCGCAAAAAAAATCCGTGGCATGGGCATTGATATCCTGGACCATATCATGGTCACGAAACTCCTGAAGACCGATGATCAAATATCCGGCTGTGTAGGATTCAATGTCCTGGATGGAACCTTTTATATCATAAATGCGAAAAAGGTTGTCCTGTCCATGGGTAACTGCGCCACCCGGGGTTGGAATAACTCCACTGGCAATCCCTATAACATTTGGTATTCGCCCTACAATACGGGGAGCCATTTTGTCCTGCCTTACGAGGCGGGCGTTAAAATTCTGAATATGGATACGGGGCAAAAGGCCACACTGATTCCCAAGGGCTACGGCGCACCGGGCATGAATGGCATCAACGGCATGGGAGGCCATGAACTCAATGCCCTCGGGGAACGGTTTATGAAAAAATACGACCCAATGGGAGAGAACGGGCTCAGAATCAACCAGATCTCCGGCACCTATCAGGAATTAATCGAGGGGAAAGGCCCTCCATTTTTTATGGACATGCGGCATCTGGACAAAAATGAGGTACGCCATCTTCAATATGTGCTCATGCCCGGAGATAAGGCCACCTATCTGGATTATTGCGAACAGAAAAATATCGATTTCGCGACCCAGCTTCTCGAAGTGGAGGTCTCCGAACTCGCCTTCGGCGGGGGGGTCATAGCAGACAACCATTTCGAGACAAACGTGAGCGGCCTTTATAACTCCTGCCTATTTTTTGCCTTTTCAGGGGCGATTTGCGGCGGCTATTACGCGGGACTTCAGGCGGCGGAGGCCTGCCTGGGCATGGCAACACACGCGAAGATCGACGAATCCGAGACAGCTGCCGAGAGGGAACGTATTTTCATGTCGGCTGCATTGGATAAGGGCATCTGTTATAAAGAAGTAGAGAATTCCGTCAGACAGGTAATGAATTACTACATGGGTTATAGGAGGAACCAACTCGGCATGGAGACCGCCCTGCAGAAGCTTGATCTCATCGAGACCTACCTGCCCAGAATCCATGCGCCCAACTTCCATGAGTTGATGAAGGCAAATGAAACCGCGGAACTGATCAAAATGGCCAAAATCGCTACAAGGGCAAGCATGGAAAGGAAGGAAAGCGGGCGCGCCTATTTCAAGAGAACGGATTACCCGGATATGAAACCCGAATTCGCTAAGCCCCTGGTGATGTGGCAGGAGGATGGTGAGCCCCGATTCTCTTGGGGGCAATAGTTTCCATCCAGAAATGGCTTTTTTTACAAGCTCACCGTCAAATTTCGGGATCGGTTGTTCCCGTATAATGGAAGGGGGCACTCCATCCCTTGTTTTCGTTGATACTGTAAAAAATGTCTCACTTCTGAACAGGAAACGACTTTGTATTCCAATTTTCGTTTATTTACTGAGAAGCAGAAAGAGATGATTACCGCAAAGCACGCAAAACAAACGGCAGACAAATAAAATAATGGGAAAACATTCATGAGAAATCTCAGCGCCTTTGCGGGAAGACTTTACCGGTTTGAAAGGATTTAGAAAGAAAGGAGTTTATATCATGCCGCCGATCATAGATATGGATGAATGCATCCAATGTGGAAATTGCGTCGAGGATTGCCCGGGATATTGTCTTGCCATGGGCGGTGATGGACCTGAAGTGGTCTATCCTGAGGAGTGCTGGCACTGTGGGAACTGCCGAGTCGGTTGTCCCGTGGGATGCGTTTCATTTGAGTTTCCGCTATCGATGCTCTTATAAAAGGGGCTGTTCTATCAGCTTCCTATTTTTCTTTTGAGGGCATAGTATTCAAAGCCATGAAGATTATAACTGGTGGTATCTATCATGAGCCCCCCCTAAAGGGGGATCTCAGCCCAGCTATTTCACGGATAAGTCTTTAATTATAGGGTAAGCTCCTTTTGGAGCGTTTCTGTTTTTTATTGGTTTCTGATGTATTCTTGGATACTTGCTTCATCAAGATAGACTGTGCTGGAGCAGTTCGTGTCCGATGGTAAAAAGCAGTGGCCTGCGTTTTTGAGCACCCATGTGGAATTAGATGCATTTGCAATTCTGACCTATTATGTTTGGCGATGGGCCATTGAAGTATTTTTTAAGGATGCAAAACAAATACTGTATCTAGGTAAGGCGCAGACTGAAACTTTTGATGCTGTGATCGCTTGCTATAGTATCGTTATGATGGGATACCTCCTGTTGTTTTATGTGCTCAACAAATATCAGCTTACGGGTCCAATTGGTTCGCTGTCAAAGAGTTTATGATCACGTCAAGCCAACTATTTTGGCTGGAAATAAAACCTGATAAGTTCATTCATCTCTTTGATTTCGTTTAAGATGCTATAGCAAATCAGGTATATTTTTTAACTGCGAACCTTTAATTACAAGCAAGAAGGGAGAGGAAATGATGAAGAAAAAAAAGTTGATGACCTGTATGATTATGTCTTGTTTCGTGGTGGGCTTGATGGGTTCTTCCGATGCATTAGCAGAGAAAAGGAAAATTGAGATACAGTCTGCTATATTTGGCGGGCTTCTTTACCAGTTGTGTTTTGCGTTTTCTGAGATTGTCGATAAACATTCGACCATTGTGGCATTGAACCCGGCTGAAAGCACAGGGACCGGGGCTGGCATTATGAAGGTTTATGGTGATCCGGAAAAAAAAATAACGGCCGGCACCCCTGCAGCAGTTATGGCCGCGAAAAACGGGGTCAAACCCTTTAACAAACCATACCCTGATATGAGGATCATGGGCAACTTTATACGAAACATCCAGGTACTCATCACGCTTGATCCGAACATCAAAGAGATGAAAGACTTGAACGGGAAGAAGGTCGGTTTGGGTCCCCAACCGACGGTTCTTGGCTTTTCCATGAAAAATATCATTGAGGTCGGTTACGGGCTCAAGGGAAAAGTGAAAATATACAATATGAAATGGCCTCAGTTGAAGGATACGCTGCTTGACGGCTCGATTGATGTGATGGTCCTGGGCTTATCCATGCGTCCCGGTGGCAAATGGACGACTGTCTCTTGCTATAATGAGATCATCGCAGCAGGTAAAAAACCCTACTTTATCGGTTATGATAAAGACGTATTGGAAAAGACGGCCAAGGCCACGAATGCATATTACCCTCCTCAGGTTCTCCAAAAGGACGGCGTGGCTCCCGGTTTCCCGGATAAAGACATCCTATCCTTTACCGACGACTTGGGCATATGGGCCCACAAGGACTTTGACCCTGACCTGGCCTATGAATTGACAAAGGTGCTCCATGGCCATTACAAGGAAATGAGAAAGACGACCGGTGCGGCAAAAGCGACCTTTGAAGAGATTATTTTTAATTTCGTTGTCCCTGAAGACATGGTACATTCGGGTACATTGAAATATCTCAAGGAGAAAGGGCTTTGGAAATAAAAGGAAAATAATCTTCAACAACAAGCTAATCGTTTCGGGGCGCGGTTCGGCGATACCGGTTTGCGCCCTTCAGTTAACCTTCGAGTGAAGGTAAGGGAGGAGAAAACGTGGGAGAAGGCACCATACCAAAGAATCCGGGTTTAGATCTCATTATCACCATCATAGCATTAGGCATGGGATTGTACCATCTGGTGTACACCCAGATCCTTTTTTTTGGTCCTATCCAACACGAAAACCTGCACTATATTTTCGCTCTGGTCCTGGTTTTTCTTTCGCAAGTGAAAAAAAAACCGACCACCCTCAATCGCATTTGTATGTATTTTCTCATTGGACTCTCTCTATTCTCAACGACCTATATATTCATCGAATACAACAATCTTGCAGAAATGCGGGGACCGCTCTATCTCCTCACGAATCTGGACGTTTTTGTGGGCATGGCTCTGATCGCCGTCGCTCTTATCGGTTGTTGGCGGACCTTTGGAGCGGTCTTCCCCATCATTGCATTATGTTTCATGGCCTATGCTTACTTTGGACATCATCTTAGTGGTCCTTTTGTGACACCTGAAATTCCCATCCGGGAATTGATGGCCGTATATTCCATGGGTTTCGTGGGGGGCCTCTATGGGATGGTCCTGGGCATCTCGGCTAACTATATCTTTCTATTCGTCTTGTTTGGGGGGATATTGGGTGCAACGGGTGCTTCTCGCTTCTTTATGCAGTTAGGGGCTCTTGCGTCCCGAAAGATGGTTGGAGGCCCTGCCATTACCGCCATTACATCCAGCGCCCTGATGGGATCCATCAACGGCGCCGCTATGGCCAATGTGGCGACCACCGGCGCCTTTACCATTCCGCTCATGAAGAAGGTCGGTTACAGGCCTGAACAGGCGGGGGCGATTGAAGCCGCAGCCTCTACGGGGGGACAGATCATGCCGCCGGTTATGGGCGCGGCGGCCTTTGTCATGGCCGATATGTTGGAAATGCCCTATGCGCAGATCATGATTGCTGCGGCTTTACCGTCCCTTCTCTATTTTTTCTCAACAGGCGTGTATGTCCAGTTCCAGGCCAAAAAAATGAACATCGACGCGCGTAAAGCCATAAAATCCGCTCCTACACGTGAAATACTCGCCGATGCGCCGGTTTTCATCCTGCCCCTTTTGATCATTGTCATTTTATTGTTGATGAGACACAGCCCTATGTTTACTATCTTTTGGGGTATGTTGACGTTGTTCATCCTCAACGGCATTCAGGTCTTGATACGAAAAGAGAAAGGCGCGATGAAACGTCTCCTAGATGGTTTTGTCAGGGGTGCAGTCAGCGGGTCCGCCATTGCCCTTTCCTGTGCCGTGCTCGGCCCCATTATCGCCACCGTCACCAAGACGGTGCTTGGGCTTAAAATCGCAGGGATCATCACACAATTGTCGGGGGGATACCTAATTTATGCCCTTTTGATGACCATGGTGGCTTCTATGATTCTCGGTATGGGGGTACCGACCATGCCGGCCTATGTGCTTGTCGCAATGGCGGCATGCCCTGTCCTTGTCAACATGAGCGTTCCCCTTTTATCGGCCCATATGTTCTGTTTTATCTTCGCTGTTTTTTCCTGTCTGACGCCGCCGATAGCCGTTGCATCCATCCCTGCAGCGAGCCTTGCCGGATCCTCTTATTTGCGTACCTCCCTTGAATCTACAAAGGTGGGGCTGGTGGGCTTTCTTATCCCGTACCTCATTGTTTTTGCACCGGAACTCATGATCCTAGAATCATCACTTGGGCAGATTATTATTTCGGTCGCCAGCAGTGTGGCCGCCATCCTGGCACTGGGCTCGGCGCTTGTGGGCTATTTTTATCAGCCTCTTGTGGTATTTGAGCGATTGGTTTTCGGACTCATGGCGGCATTTCTTTTCAGTACTGTTGTAGTAGATAACAACATTATCTCGATGGTTGCCCTGATTGCATACATTGCGCTCACTCTATGGCAAAGATCCAAGGCAAAAAAAGTTTCCTTTTCCGGTGAGATAGAGGCTATACAACCAACCGATGCGCGCTGATTTTGTTAATAAAAAGGCAATGTCATTAACTTAAGCTGGCAAAGCCATCTAACGCCCTAAATATACTCGTAAATTATTTGATTTTGGCGGATCGACATGGTATACTCTTTTTCGATAATAACAGAAACTCACCCATACGAAAGGAGCATACTATGTCGAAATTTGTCGAAAATATTGGCGAAACTGGCACGGAACCTGCCTTCCAATACTCATGCCAAAACCATCGTATTCATTAAACAAATCATTACTTCTCCTGAATTTATCGCCCGCCACCGACAGCATCAAAACGACTTCACCCTCCAGAGAAAACTGCCTTTCCACGTCTTAATTGTTTTCCTCATTAATTTTGTCCGAGGATCATACCAGGATGAGCTGGATAAATTTTTTAAAACCATATTTCGCTTCGATGTGGCCAAGCGGTTTGTGTCGAAAGTGGCCCTGAGCAAAGCACGCATGAAATTAAGATTCGAAGCCTTTGTGGAAATGAACATGCACTTGGTCCACTATTTTGAAGGGCATTTCTGCCCGCGTACGTGGTTCGGGTTTCGATTGTTGGCTATCGATGGTTCCACCACCCGTTTACCGATGACAGAAGCCATCGTTAGGCACTTTGGGGTTTGGAACGGTCGCCAGGGCGCGCCTTCTCCCATCGCCAGAGTGTCCCAATTCTTCGATGTCCTCAACAAGATCACGGTCGATGCCGTCATCAAACCCAAAAGTATCGGTGAATGCGAGCTCGCTGCCCAACACTTGCTCAACGTAATGCCCAACGATTTGGTCCTGCTCGACAGAGGCTATCCGGCTTGGTGGCTTTTCAGCTTAATCCTTTCTATGGAGGCCCATTTTTGTGCTCGCGTGTCCTGCACTAAATGGAAAGCGGTACGGAAGTTTTTCTATTCCGGTTTATCTGAAAAGATTATTGACCTGCCAGTTCACACCAGCTCAATCGCCCAAAGCAAGCAAATGGGACTGGGCACGACACCGTTGAAACTGCGATTGATTCGCATTGAAAACGATGGAAACGTCGCTATTTTGCTCACTTCACTGATTGACACACAGCAGTATCCTATCGACCTATTCAGTGATCTATATCACCACAGATGGCCCGTTGAAGAAGATTACAAGGCCATCAAGTGCCGGTTGGAGCTGGAAAACTTTTCCGGGAAATCCGCACTGTCCGTGTATCAGGATTTTCATGCGAAAGTTTTCGTCAAAAATATCGTCTGGAAGATGGCTTTTCCCGTTCAAGAGCGATTAACGAACGACACTCGTATTCGAAAATATCAATACCAGGTCAATTTTACCCAAGCACTTTCAAAGAGCAAGGGAGTAATCGCATTATTGTTCCACGATAGCGCCAAGCGCATCAGGCGCTTAATCGTTGATCTGCAGAATATTTTTCAAAGAACTGTAGAGCCGATCAGACTGGGAAGAAAATATTTTCGGAAGCATAAAGTCAAATCGAGAAAATACTTTTTCCAATATAAACCTATCGGTTAAGTTAATGACATTGATTCATTACTGGAGGGAGGAAAATGAAGGAAATTAAAAAAGTTGGGATCGTGGGATTCGGCGTCATGGGCGCTGCCATTGCTCTAAATGCGTCAGTCAGCGGCCAGACGGTCGTGTTTAAGGAGTTGAACGATGAACTGGTCACCTCCATGTACGACAAGTGGGTGACCCAGGCGTTGAGCAAGCGGGTGGAACGGGGTAAAATGACCCGGGAGGCCATGGACGAAGTGGCAGGTCGGATCACCGGATCGAGTGATTTCGCCGTCCTGGCCGACTGCGACCTGGTGATTGAGGCCGCAGTGGAGAAGATGTCGTTGAAGCAGGAGATTTTTGCCGATGTGGCCAAGGTGATCGCAGATGATGCCATCCTGGTCAGCAACACCTCCACCTACCTGATCGAAAAGCTCATGGCCGACATGCCCAATCCCCAGCGCACCGCCGGTCTGCATTATTTCTTCCCCGCCAACGTCAATCGGTTGGTGGAAGTTATTCGGCAGAAAAACACCAGCGACGACACCTATCAGGCCCTCATGGATTTTGCGGCCCAATGCAATAAGGTGGCCATTACCGTGAAGGATTTTCCGGGGTTTGCCATCAACCCGATTTTTATCTCCAGCTACCTGGTGCTCAACTCATTTTTAGGCGATGCATACAACGCAGCCTCCCTGGATGACCTTTCAAAGGAAGCGCTCGGCGTGAAATACGGGATCATGTGGGTCCAAAACGGCTCCGGCCTGGGAACGGCCTACCATGCGGCCATGTCCATGAAAGATTACCTGAGCGAATCGGATATGGGATTTCCCCCGGTACCCGAGCAGTTGAAAACCTATTTCGAGGCCGGAAAGCTCTGGGACCTGGAAGACGGACCCGTTACACAGGATACGGCGGTTCGCAAAACGGTGGTCGACCGGCTGAGAGGAACCATTTTTGCCGTAGTCACTCACCTGATTGAAAACAACGTGGTATCCGTTAAAGACCTGGAACTGGGCATCTGCACGGCCCTGGCCTGGCCTAAAGGCCCGTTTACCATGATGAACGAGATGGGGATGGATGCCGCCGCCGTCTTGGTCAAGGATGCCGTGGACAGTGGCATGATCAAAATGCCCAAAACCTTTACCGCCGGAACACCGAATGCCTGGGAATTGTAAGGCCATCTATGAGCGGGAAGGCATGACGCCAATAAATTATCAGTGAAATATTGTTTGGATTTATTCTATGAGACGACCTCGAGAATCCGGGGTTGCATTCTCTCGGAAGGCGCAGGAATACTTTTTGGATAGCCGATGATAAGCGGCGCCACAATCCGGTAACCATTCTGTATCCCGATGAGGTTTCGCAGCTCCGGGTCCTTGATATGGGTTCCCAGACCAATCCAGCAGGTCCCCAGACCTTTTTCAACCGCTGAAAACATAAAGTAGCAGGCGAATAGAGCGAGGTCCACTTGCAGCGTTCGGAGATCCTCACGGCCACAGATATATACAAGGCATGGGGCATTGTAGAAGACATTGAAATCAGGATTTCGAAGCGCCTGCTCATAATTTTTTCTCGGAGATGCCGGGTTTTTTTCAAGATCAGCCACAAGATTTTTCTTGCTTTCATTCGAGAGCTGTTTGATCACCTCCCTGTTCTTGATTATGGCAAACCGCCATGGCTGGCCATTCGCTGAACTGGGTGCAAGGCAGCTTTCCTCGATGATTGCTTTGACGGTTTCCAAGGGTACGTCCCGCTCCTCGTAATCTCTGATCGACCGCCTCTTTTTTAAAAGATCATGAAATCCAATCATCTTTTCTCCCCCTCCTTTTCTTGTTCCTAGAATAGAATGATATCTTATATGAGACAAGGCAATCGGTATACCGGTAAATTTGATGCTCGCTCGGCGGTTGCGGGCCGGTAGAAAGGCCCACAAAGGGGGAACCCATCCAATGCATTGGGAAAAGGGAGGCTTTTTTCGGGGTGAGCTGCTAAGCTGTATGCCATATTGTGGGGAGGGGAACAGAATTTCATGAAGCAACCCCTTTTTAGCTTGCGGCCTTCGAACGGTGCACACGATAATTATCATATCGGCAAAGAAATACGGGTCATTGAATCGGAACAAAAAGGAAAAGGAGCCGCGCAATATGGAGCTTGTTTCGGGCCTTCAAGGCGAAATGGACATGGTGGTTTCGACAAGACATCTTGCGAGTGCCGTGGGCAACTTCGGATCGGATGTGCTGTCCACCCATGAGGTGGTCCTGCTCATGGAGCTCGCGGCGCGTGAGGCCATTAAGGATCGTCTACCCGAAGGCATGATCACCGTGGGGACGCGCGTGGACATCCGGCATGAGGCGGCCGCGCTCCTTGGATTCCGGGTGTGGGCCAAGGCCCGTCTTGTGGAAGTGCAGGGTCGCAGGCTCCGGTTTTATGTGGAAGCCCATGATCGCTTTGGGATCCTGGCGAGGGGGGAGAACGATCATCTTATCATATCGCGCGAGGCCTTTCTGGAACGCGTGCAGCAAAGAAAGTCCCCTTGATCTCCTCATGCGGAATATGGCTGTAAAGGGGTCATAAAGGGAATCCCTGATTTCCTTTTCCCTGGATTTTTTTCCACGGCGATTTCCTGTCGCAGAAAAAAATAAATATGATCTTCCTGAACCGCTTTGCATAAATGCCCGGTCAGGGCAATCATTTTCGGCCAAATTTAAACTTGAAAATTAAATATGGCCATGATAGCCGTTCGGTATGTTTCCCAGGATTTTAGAAGACCCTATCTAGAGGGCCGATTTAGACAAGGTTTTGCGAATTGCATTCGATAAAAAGAAAGAAATCAAGAAGGACTAAATATCTATTTGTGCTTACGCGAGCCCTGCGATGATCTGAATCATGAAATTCTCAGAAAAGATGCTGAAAGCCGGATGGAATATCATCCTTGAAAAAAATGGGTCCTACACCATCTTCGGCTCCAACGCCCAGCAATATACCTTCACACCGGCCACGAACAAATGGTCGGTCCCCCGGAAAGAGATCGAACAATCCCTGGACAAGGATTTGGGTCAGATTCAATTAAAAAAAGGCTCCGCCATAACGGTGGCCTCCCGGTTGACGGCGCTTTCTCACGCCAGACAATCCTCCGAGCCGATTCGGATCATCTGCAGGGACAAATTGGCCGCTCATAAAACTGTCCTGCATTTTGGTACGGGCAAGGACCGGTTCGCCAAATCGGATCTGCTCAAATCCGGGTGCCTGGAGGTGGTGGACTTTGATCCTAATTTTTATCCGGACAAGACGGTTTTTAAAAAAAAGTATGATGTTGTCATTGCAAACTATGTATTGAATATCCTGCCGCCGGAAGAACGCCATCACGCCTACCGGCTGATCAAAGCCGCCCTCAAGGATACGGGAACCGCTTATCTGACGGTCCAGGGCGTCTGGCCTGTTGAAAATAAGTATCAAATTATAAAACGATATCAGGACGGCTATCTGATCAAGACCGGGCTCAATATCACTTTTCGCAAAGGGTATACCCCGAATGAATTTCTCCAGGAGATAAGACAGGAAATCAAGGGAAGGGCCAGACTGATTAAAATGTTCTACAGCAATGCATTTGTCGGTTGGACGAAAAAGTGAAGGGACACATACGTCTCTGCGAGCCCTTTTTCGGGGGTGAAAAAGGTGGCCTGTACCCCCTTTTAATATGAAAGCCGAGGCGTTTGGTTACGGCGGCAGGAGGGAGCCATTATCCGACTGCTTGACTAATTTCTCATTTTCTTATGGACGTTACCCAAATGCACAAGGAAACAGTCGATACTATTATTATAGTAGGCGGCCTGAGCGGTATCTAGGCCGCCTACCGGTTGTCCCAAAGAAATAAATCTTTTCTCGTTTTCGAAGGCGCCCTGAGATCGGCCGAGCGGGCGGTAAGGGACCTTTAAAAAGAGCTTTTGATTGTGCGTTCAATAGAATTAAACAACAGGTTGAAAATACAGGGGGTAATCGCAGCGCGGAGTCTATTCCAGGAGAGCGGTTGGTGGACCTGGGGCCCCTTTCGATGACTCCAGGTCCGGATGGCTTTGCTTGCTCAGAGAACCGCTTCCTTTAAGGCGTCGATTCCTATCCTCTCGACGAAGCGAGCCGTGCGTTCTTTTTTCTTCCCGTTTTCAGCGTAGTATTTCAGGCATCGCTTGATGAGATCGATGACCTGTTCCTTGCTCAGATCTTCCGCGAGCACATCGCCGATTCGGGGACGGCCCCCTGCGTTGCCTCCGAAGATAAGGGTCCAGCCCTTCTTTTTCCCCAGCACCCCGATATCACGCACATAACTCTCCCCGCAGCATATGGGGCAGCCCGAGACGCCGAATTTCACCTTGGCGGGAAGTTCCATGCCGGTGAAAAGCGGCTCCAGCTTCATCCCGAGGCCCAGCGAATCCTGAACCCCGAAACGGCACACGGCCGTTCCCGGA
>CAYNYM010000049.1:0-9348 GCA_964401325.1 uncultured Desulfobacteraceae bacterium
ATGACAAAGCTTCATAGTATATTTTTCCAACAGAAATATATTGAATTACAGCCAAAAACAGAGATATGCTGAGCACAATGACCGTTAGTTCCCCCAACTTAAAATCTTTTTGCACCCTGTCAACTATTTTAATTGTAAAATATAAAATTACAACAATGTCTTACAAAGATTACGAACAGGCAAAAAAATGGGTACTTGAGGCAAAACAAAAAGGATATGCAATTTCGGTAGGATTGGTAGCAGACATTGGGGATACACTTGAAAAACTCCTTGCCGATAACATTATTCCCGATATTGTAACCGATCAAACATCCGCACATGATCCCATTATCGGTGATGTACCCAACGGTTTAACATACGACGAAGCGATAGAACTGAGACAATCCGATCCTGAAGCACACAAGCAACTGGCCATTAAAAGCATGGCACGCCACGTGGGTTTTATGCTGAAAATGAAGGAACGTGGAAGCATTGTATTCGATTACGGAAATAACTTACGCGAAATGGCACGCCAGGGCGGCGAGGAACACGCTTTCGATTATCAGGGATTCGTACCCGAGTTTATTCGTCCGCTTTTTTGCGATGGCAAAGGTCCCTTCAGATGGGTGGCATTATCGGGCGACCCCGAAGATATTTATACAACCGACCAGGCTTTGATTGATGCATTTCCAGAAAACACACATCTTGCAAACTGGTTATCCAACGCACAGAAAAAAGTAACGTTCCAGGGATTACCCAGCCGCATTTGCTGGTTAGGTTATGGATGCGTCTTCATCCCCTACCGAACTGCTCGACCCCGTGGTCGCCATGCTGGGTGTAGCGATAGAGGAAATTCGCAGACTTCAAAGGAACCTTCGACCGTCCATGCTGGATGATTTGGGCATCCTGGCCACCGTTTCCTGGTTCTGCCGGGATTTTGAAGCGGTCTATCCCGGCATAGGAATCGAAAAGGAGATTCATATCGAGGAAGAAGCGGTTCCCGAGCCTCTGAAGATCGTCATATTCCGCATTATTCAGGAGGCCTTCAACAATATCAGCAAGCACAGTCAGGCCGATTCGGCGATGCTTTCCCTGAAAGCGGTTGACGGCAGAATTCTTTTGACCATTCATGACAACGGGGCCGGATTTGATTCGACTTCTCCCGGTCTCAAGGAGCATTCCGGAAATGGGCTCGGCCTGACCGGCATGAAAGAAAGGGCCGAACTCTCCAGCGGTTCATTCTCGCTGGAATCCACGCCGGGAGCAGGCACCACCCTTAGCGCCTCCTGGAAGGTATAGGAGACAACCCGAATGGAATCAACCAGGGCGCCTGACCCTACCCCGGTCATGACCTCGATGCGCTAAGGGCCGGCGAGGCAGCACAGAAGGAGACTGCCTTCGGCAGCACGGTGAAGGACACGGGCAGTTCTCCCCCCGGATCCCCGTCGATCTGCAGGGGGACACGGTCGTCGGCTTCCAGGCGGATCTGCTTTCCCCGATAGGTGCTCACCCCTTTCGATTGATGGAGTCGATCCCAATAGGCCGACCAGGCATAACGTGCCAGTTCCGGGATGCTTTTCCCGTGGAAGCAGCAGACGTCCAGCAGGCCGTCCTCTGGAGAGGCGTCCTTGAAGAGACGAAAGATTCCCCCGTACCATCCCATGTTACCCACCACCACAAAGGCGGCGGAGGCATCGACAAGGGCCCCGTCGACAGTGACCCTCACGGCGGGAAAGGGGTAGCATCTCGCCGTCCTGAGTGTCGGTATCACATAGCTCCCCATGCGGATGCTCCGCCCGGACCGCCTGCGCGATAGGGTATCGACAATGGCGGCATCAAGACCCGCACCCGCGCACATCATGAAACAACGCGTCCTGGAGCAACCCAGATCAAGGCGCCGAACACCCCCCCCTGCGGCCAGCTCGACCTGGGCAACGAAATCCTCGGGAAGACCCAGCTCCCGGGCCGCCACGTTGGCCGTGCCCGCGGGCACCATGGCGATCGGTGTACCCGACCGGGCATCGATGACACCATTGACCACTTCGTTCAAGGTTCCGTCACCGCCTACACTGACAAGGACATCCGCGGTTGCCGCAAATTTTTTGGCAAGTTCACGCCCGTGACCCGGACCCCCGGTCCTGAAAAGCCCGGCCTTCACCCCACCCTTTTTAAGGATGGCGCAGGCCTTCCCGGCCTTTGCCAGGGCCGCGCCCTTTCCCGAGGCCGGATTGACGATGATGACGGCCGTCTTTCGCATCGCAGGTTTCCTTCTTCGATGTTCCATTTTTTTTAATACCTACCGGTTGCCGGCTCACCCCCTCAGCGTTCCGGGATTGGCGACTTCACCAAAAAATCTCGATCCCCCTTTTTGAGGTTGGAGCATCAGATCCCACTCGCCAATAGGCCATAGATATACTGATCGCGGTGCCGATAGGCTAATCGGGCGGTGGGTTTTGGGTCATCGCCCTTGACTTGGCATGGATTTCTGTTACGCTTTAAGTTATCTGTTATTTTTTTTCGCCACAACCCGAAAAGGCAACAACTGTCCCGCGCGTCGCGGGATCGCCTGCCCGCTGATAATTGTACCATAGGACATTGACCTGAGGCGGGCAAGCGTTCGTTCCTCCGGGGATCCCCTAATCCTGAAGGCAAGCCTTGCCGAGGCCCTCATGCTGCAGCACGCTGGCCCCCCTGGCCGGGAGCGTCAGGATGACGCTATCCTTCGAATACTGACCAACGACTGCCATCCCCCTCGCCACCACCCGCATCCCTTACGGGTGATGATCTCAACCTCGAAGGCCTTCTCCCACTCCCTGTCTCGTGGAGAGAATTTTTCGGGTTTTAATGAAATCAAAAACAGGCACTTCACATACAAGGGGGGCACAATTATGTTGGATAAAGCGTTGTTGGCGGACATGTCCTTTTTTTCGGGTCTGGACCTGGAAGACCTCGCCGCCATTGCCAGGGCGGGGGATATCCTGGAATTTGATGCAAACGGAATCATTTTCAAAGAAGGCGAGACCGCGGAGGATCTATTCGGAATTTTGCAGGGAGAAGTGGAGCTGAGCCTCATGTTCGAGGAAAATAGATTAGAAACGAATATTCAGTACGAGGAATCGATTTTGGCCCGGATTCAGGTCTTGCAAGAGCCTATCGTCTTCGACACGTTGGATCCCGGCGAAATTTTCGGTTGGTCGTCCCTCGTTGGACCCGGTCAGTTGACCTCTACCGCGAGGTGCGTCAGACCCACCCGAGTCTTTGCCGTCCCGGCACCCCGGCTAAAGGCAATCCTGGATAAGAATCCACAGGCAGGCTACCTCCTCATGGAGAGACTGGGAGGCATTATATCCCAACGGCTCCATAATCGGACGGCCAGATTGATCGAAAGCTGGGGAGAGGCCTTTGGGGTGAACCGAATCTAGGGCCTGCCTTTAGAAAAATCGACCCGGGCCATGCCCTAGATAAAGGCGCCGGCAATTTCCATCATCCCCCGGCTGGGTGTCCGCCTCGCTCGTCAATCATCGTTTTTTTGAGCAAAGGCCTGAAAACGCCCTGCCTCCCTTTCGTTTCCCATGGAGGTGTAAATGCGGCTGATCCGCTCGTAGTACTCCTTGCGATGGTCCGGGTCCTCCTGGATAAGGGAGAGATAGATTTCAAGGATCCCTACGGTGTGCTCTCCCAATTCAAACCCGATATCCGCGAATCGCCGCTTGATCCCGGGGTCCGCGGCACGCCTGCAACTCTGGCAATTCGACATGATTTCAAGGTACAGATTCCGGGCCTTTTCGGGCGCCCCCACCGCCTCATAGACCCTTGCCAGGGAACGGGCCACGTTTTCCTCCCAACCCCGGGTTTGCAAAAAGCCCTGGAATAAATTCTCCGCCTCCCGGTATCGTTCGGCCTGAAACAAGGTCTCGCCCCAGAGCAACAAATGGGCCACCGGATCCACCCCTTCCTCGGGGCAGGCATCGAGCAGTTCCAGGGCCCGATCAAAGTCTTTCCGCTCCCAGAGGATTTCGCACATGATGGAACAGGCCCTCAGGGATGCGGGATGCTGCGCAAGAAAATCCTCCAGCAGGCCATAGGCCTTATCCTGTCGGCCGAGATTCAGATGGGCGGTAGCTAGTTCGAGGGCGATATGCCCCCCCCTCTCGGGATTCTCTTCCAGGGCCCGGGTCAGGGCGCTTGCGGCCGATTCAAAGTCTCCCTGGTTCAGGGCCACGAACCCCCGTCGAAAGGTCTCCCCGTAGCGGCAATAGGCCCTCCTTTCTTCATCGGAAAGCGCACTGCACAGGGCCGTGAAGTATTCCTCTTCCTCCGGATCGACCTTGTTTGCCGGGGCCCCGTCTTGCTCCAAGTAGACATCGGAAAACGCTTCTCTTTCCGTTTCCAAGACCTGCTTTCGAATCCCTTCCCTGATCTTTTCAATCTCTTCCCGGACCCCCTCATCTGCGGTCAGGTCCAGGGCCAGACACAATCTCTCATCGGCCTCGTCCCAGTATTCGGCCTCTATGAGGTTTTCCGCCATCGACTTGTGGGAAAGGGCCAGGGCCTCTCTGCTCTGCATCATCTTTTCCCTGACACGCGCGATGCACCCCGGCGCTCCTTCGGATTTCTTTTCGAGTTTTTCCAGGGCCTTTTCGTATTCAAGTCTGGCTGCGCCGTATTCGCCCGCCTTAAAATATCCATCGCCCTTGGCCTCGATTGCTTCCGGGCTCCCGCCCGTAAAAAATTTTAGGAACCCCATTATTTGCCCTCAATGATTAGGGTTGGTTGAGAATGTGTGAGTATGATTGAAAAATGGCAGGGCGTCAATATAGATGCATTCTCATCGAGACGAATTCATCCGGTTTCGGGCGTTCTGTGTTAAATAAAGGACACCATATGCGTATCCGTCTGGAGGCTTCAACCCGATACTCTCCCGGGTGCCGTTCACCCCGTACGCGAAAAATAAGGCCCTGATTGGCAGAAAATAAGGGGATCAACCCATTCCAAATCTTCCGGAGTTCATCTCTAATCATGTGATGGTCATGTGTCGCCTTTGCTTTTACGGGGGTAACGTTCCATGTCCCACAGGGGAATGTGCCGTTCACCTTTTAAGATTTCGGGAGGTGAACCATGGATTTCAAGCAACTTAAGAAGATAATTGCCGGGTTGAGCATCGCAGGCCTTCTGACCGGCGCCGGTTTTACCCTTACGGGGTGCCCCAGGCCGCCTCCGGGCGACCAACCGCCGGGACAGAGCGGTTGAAGCGGCAGCCCATCGGGTGCAGGTAGCACCCCGGCAGAGAAAGAACAACCCGGCAAGAGCGGTTGAGGCGGGTAGTTTGCCCGGTGCAGGTTGCACCGAGAACGGCAACACCCAAAAAACCGAAGCCAAGCTGGCTCGGTCCTAACCTGAGCGGCTGAAGACGTCCTCGGCCGGCTGATCTCAGGTCACCCCGGGCGTCGCAAGGAGGCCATGACCCGTAAGGTTTCCAGGGACGAGGAACCCCCCCATCCCCAATTTTCCCATGGACCATATCCTCGAAACAATCTATCCCAAATGCCGCGCCCTCATCGACCCTAAAACCTGGTCGAAGATTGAAGGCGCTTTGGGACAAGACACCTCTCCGGAAAATTTCCGGAACAGTCTTTTGAGGCTCCCGGAATCCTGGGGACTGCCGGCGTATCTCCCCGAGCTTGCCCGCATTGAAGAGGTCCTGAACAGGGTGGAGGCATGGGCCGTCGGGGATAGCGGGCGGGCGGATCGGGTATGTATGAACCCAAGCCTGGAGGTCCTCGAGGTCTCCTGGAGATATCTCTCCTCTTTTTTCACATCCGACGGTGACATTTCACATCCCATACCCGAGGCGGGAGGGGAAATGCTCCTCCTGTGGAAAGACATGGAGACCGGCAAGGCCCTCATCGGTGCGGCATCCCAAGAGGATCTTCTGGTTCTCAAGATCGTGATCGAAGGCCTGGATCCCGTGGAGATCGCGCGGCAAGGCGTCATCCCGGTCGGCGCCCTGGACCGGGCCCTGGACCGGGCCGTATCAAGAGGCCTGCTGCTTCGTCCACCCTCCCTGATCCGGAGGCCTTCCACCCATTTTGAGACCAACCGGGCCCTGGAGAAAAATTTCGCGTCTTCCCCTGTCTTCACCCTCCAGTGGCATGTCACCCAGGCCTGTGATCTTCACTGCAAGCACTGTTACGACCGTAGCGACCGATCTCCGCTAAAATTGGATCAGGCGATCTTGATCCTGGATGATTTCCGGGTGTTTTGCAGGACCCGTTACGTCAAGGGGCAGGTCTCTTTTACGGGCGGAAATCCTCTGCTCTATCCCCACTTCGACGAACTCTACCGTGCCGCGACCGAAAGGGGATTTTCTACCGCAATGCTGGGGAATCCCACGACCAGGGGGCGGCTGGAGGATCTGATCCGGATTCAACATCCCGTCTTTTTCCAGGTCAGCCTCGAAGGACTCCGAGAACACAACGACGACATTCGCGGCCCCGGTCATTTTGACCGAACCATGGCATTTCTGGAGCTATTGAAGGACTTAGACATCTATTCCATGGTCATGCTCACCCTCACCAGCGAAAACATGGCACAAATTATCCCCCTATCGGAAAGGCTTCGAGGCAAAGTCGATTATTTCACTTTCACCCGGCTTTCCATGGTCGGTGAGGGGGCTGATCTCCAACTCCCCCCTGTCGAGACATATGCGACGTTCCTGAATCAGTACATGGAAGTTGCCAGGGAAAACCCTGCGCTGGGTCTGAAGGACAACCTCATCAACATCCTGCATCACGGGCAGGGCATGCCTCTTACAGGGGGATGCACCGGTTTCGGGTGCGGTGCGGCCTTTAATTTCATCACCCTCCTGCCGGACGGCGAGGTCCATGCCTGTCGAAAATTCCCATCCTACATCGGCAATATCTTTGAAAAAACCTTTTCCGATCTCTATGGATCGGAACGGGCCTGTCAGTACCGATCGGGGAGCAGGGCGTGCAGCGCATGCGCCATTCGACCGGTCTGCGGCGGGTGCCTGGCGAGCACTTACAGCCACGGCCTCGATGTTTTCGAAGACAGGGATCCCATGTGCTTTATGGGAAATCAGTGACCGGTGGCCAGTGAAGAAGTCGGTTCTCCGGCCATTTTCACTTCCCCCTGCCTTTCCGCCTGTGACTGTCGGTGTGTCCATGGCCGATTACCAAATTCCGTATTACTTCAGCTATGTTCGTTTTACCGATCCTTGAATCGAAAATCGCCATTGCCCTCCTCCTCTCTGCGACCAACCCGACATATTTCTTGACTTTTTCATCCCATCTGCCATTTTTTTAATAATTTCTATAAAAGGAGAAAGATACCGTGGGCCATAGAAATAGCCGGATATGCCCGGTACAAATAGCCGGCAGCCTCGATAACAGGATTCGAAGATGGATACAAAACCCACGAAAACTATTAGGGCCCTATATTAGAAAAGGCATGGTTGTTCTGGATATGGGGTGTGGCCCGGGCTTTTTCTCTATTGACCTGGCTCAAATGGTCGGCGGATCCGGTCGAGTTATCGCCGCTGATTTGCAGGAGGGGATGCTTCAGAAAATAAGAGACAAGATTCGAGGAACTGCACTGGAGGAAAGGATTACACTGCATAAGTGCCAACCAAACAAAATAGCCGTGTCAGAGCATGTTGATTTTGTCCTATTGTTCTACATGGTTCATGAAGTTCCCCGTTTAGGGGCATTTTTTAGCGAAATAGAAACAATCCTGAAACCGAATGGACAAGTGTACCTGATAGAACCACCCTTTCATGTTTCAAAAAAGGCGTTTGAAAATACGATTAAAAAAGCCAAAGACGCCGGTCTCAGGGTTGCTGAGAGGCCGAAAGTGTTCCTTAACAAGGCCGTGATATTGAAAAAGGGCTAACCCTCTGAATTTATCAAATCGTATGGCATACAGGAGATCTTACAATTTCGGCTTTGGAGATCTGGGCGTGCAGGTCGCGAAAAGATGGCCTGAGGCGAATTTTATTGCAGCAAAGGGAAAACAGCACGACACATTGGGGCCCTATCAGGCGGCGGTTACCGGTCGGCCATCTTCAATTACAGCATCCTGAAGGGCCTCTATGATATCGGCGTCATTCCGAGCTTTGACTATCTTTCCGTGGTTTCAGGCGGGTCCTGGATCGGAACGCCTTTTTCCATGTCCGATGATCTGCGCTGGTTTTTTGACCCCATCCCCATTCATCCCAATTTGATCGAGGAGGGTTTCGAGTCGCTCCTCGCCAATCCCCTCCGGCTCACGCAGGAAGCGGTGCTCTCAAGGAAAAACGTCAACCCTTGATACCCATGAAAAAGACCTCCCCGTTAGGAGAGGTCTTCGTGCGCAAGCATGGTCAGAGAACCCATTTTCCCGGACCCCGATCACTGCGAGAGCAGAGGCTTGACGCCCAAACTCTCAATCGTCTTGTACGTTACCCCACCAACAGGCAAACCTTTTGCCTTCTGATACGACTTGATCGCAGACTTTGTTCGGTAACCAATAACGCCATCAATGGGCCCGGGATCATGACCGGCCCTCATGAGAGCGGTTTGAATTTCGGAGACCATCTCAGGCGTTGCATTGGTTTCACAAAGGACTCTTCGCCATTCCAGCCTCCCATCAGAAACGAGCTTGGTATGGGTGACGGTCTGGTACTCGGCCGGGATAGCAATGCGCGTTTCCCGGGGAGGGGAAACCATCTTTCTGACCTTGACGGTGGCGTACTCTGCCGGGATTTCGATCTTTCGAGTGGTGGGCGGCTCAACCAAGACCCTCTTCTTCACACTCTTATAAGAGGCCGGAATTTCCACGACTCGGGAAGCGGCCGGTGTATCCAAGATCCGTTTCTTAACCATCTTGTGAGAGGCCGGCACCTCCACGAAACACATGATCTCACCCGTGGAGTTATCCACTTTTTCTATGAGACCGCGACCCTTTTTCCATGTCGTGTGGGCCGGTTTGACCAGGATTTTCTCCTCGACCCAGGCATATTTGGCGGGCACTTCCACCATCCGCTTTGAGGCCTCTTCGACAAGCACCTTTTCTTCAACCCAGGCATATTTGGCGGGCACGACCTCGACCCGCGACGAGGCCTCCTTGACAAGGACATTTTCCTCGACCCATTCGTACCTGGCCGGGATAACTTCCACCCTTTCCGAGCCCTCTTCTTTCAAAACCGTTTCAGTCTCGGTCATGTAAACAGGAGGGACAAAGACCCGTGCGTAGCATTCCCCGGGTTTTGCATCCAATGGAAGCAAAGGGGCTTCAGGAGAAACCATGGCGGTCTCTTTTTCTCTTTGCTCCGCCTCTCTGGCACGCATCTCCGCTTCGGTGGCGGCCCTG
>CAYNYM010000049.1:9358-11978 GCA_964401325.1 uncultured Desulfobacteraceae bacterium
TTTGTCTCATATTGCTCACTGACCAGGTCCTTTTCCCCGACAGTCGACTTGAGCGCGGCGATATCCTGGTTCTTTTGATCCAGTTGCGTTTTCAGGTTTGAAATTTCTGTCCTTTCCATTGTCGCACAACCCAGGAATGCGGATGCGGCGACCAAGAGAGCAACCCCTAAGGTTCTGTAAAGATTCACGCTTATGTGGGCCATTTTGTTTCCCTCCTCCGTGAGTGTTTACTACCTCTAGTACCTATTCCGTTCGACGGTAATGAAACCAACTAGATTGTCGGGGCCAATGAGATGGGTTGCGACATACATCACGAACTTCCAACCTCCTTCAAAGGCTTCTGCCCGTCAGGGGGGTAAGAGGACAAGCCACAAAGCGTGAAAATTGCAGGGATGGATTTTGCTTAGGCACAGCGCCGCATGAAATACAAGATCACTTTGACGGGACCGGGGTGAGTTTTATTGGTTTTCAAAGCGTCAAATGATGTGTATGAAATTTCTTTTGGCACACCTACTAAGACCGTCTATGTTGCAAGATATCCCTTATGAACGGCCCACTCAATGGGGTGAACACCGTATTTCAGCATGGAATTTAGAGTATTTTGGGGCGGATCTCAGGGGAGAGTGCAAGGCGAAACCCTCCGATACCCTTTTGTCGGAGGGAGTCCTAAAGATGTCAGCATCAAGGATGGAAAAACCACATTGCTCCCCCGGCTTTTCTTGGTAAGATGCCCGTGCCACCCGGGCGCTTCGGCTGCGCTACCTTGCTTCTACCAGCAGGACGGAGCCCTTTATCCTGTGAGTGAGTTTTTCAAGACTTCCAAGGTGTGATGGCAATGCGTCTTTGATCGGGGCCTTCTTTGGCAAGTAAGCCAAGAGTTCTTTGACAAAGTCTATCTTCACGGCACAGCTGGCGTTTTGAAGCATCAGGATTCCCCCGCGCGCCTCGTCCCGGATTCCCAGCATGGATCTGACCACGCCTACCACTTCTCCTCTCATGTTTAGCAATGGTCCCCCGCTGTTGCCGGGTTGAATGGACACCGTGGTCTGATAACTGGCAGGGTCGCCATTGGGTCCCTCAATTCGGCTGATCACTCCCTCGGAGCATTTTGGCGTTTTGCCAAGAACGTCTGCCCGTGGGAAGCCCACGGTAAAGACATCGGTTCCCTGCACGGCATCCGACTCGGCCAGAGGCAGGGCCGGAGGCAGTTGATGTGCGTCGACCACCCGCAGGAGGGCAATATCGTAAGCCTCGTCCCGGAGAACCGGCCAGGCATGAATTTCCCTGCCGTCGACGTTTCTGAGGACCACCTCGCGGCAGCCCTCGATCACGTGATTATTGGTTACCACATAACCGAATGCGACAGGCCAGGCCGTACCGGTTGATACCTCCATTATTTGCTTCGGGAAAATTTCCGTGCTGGCCCGGCTCTTTGCCGCCGGAATTTCGGTGAGTTTATGTACTGCGCGGGGGTTGGTCATCCGTGAGATTTCGCCGTCCTGATCGTGGTCGAGAACGCGTGCGCCCCGGGCGGGCTGCCCAATATCTACAGGACATGGCGTGTAAACCTCCGCATGGACGTTCAATGTCAGAGAACAGGCGATGACGGCCAAAAAACAGGGTAACGATTTAAAAAAATGCATCCATCTGCTCCAGAGTGTATTTGTCTGGCTCATTGGGGCATAAGTTGTTTCGAAGAGTTGGGATCCGAGCCCGTATTCAAGAAAAACCCATACCGCTTTTCAATGAACAAAAAAAAGACTCGAAGGGCATGCTTTTTAAAATCCCCGACACGACCGGTCCGGTTTGTGCCCCCCAGAGCCCTAAGACCCTCATTTGATCATCAAAAGGCCAATTTATTTTTTTTGCCCTATTCTTGTTGTCATGTCAATAAAAAGTTCCAGGCCGCCGGTCGTGCCAAGGTATCCCCGGGCCCTGAAATTCGGCCTGACCCGGTTTCACATGGGTTGCCCCCAACTCCACCGCCTCATTGGCATATCATGCCCTGATGGTGGATCAGGGGTTGCGGTTACCCGGTGGGTGACGGCATCACGTGGTCGGCCCGTCTGAAAACCGGCAGGACAATGTCTTAAGGTCCAAGGCCGATAAAAATAGAGGGATAAAAAAAATACGGACAGGCCAGGATAACCATTTCATTTAAATGGGAACAGCTAACCGTAATGACACCTGGCCCAGGGGACCAGGTTTTTGAAGACAAAAACAATGACATCCACCAATATCTTACGGCAAGGATGAATAAACGCCCCCGCACCTGAAGAAGGTTGGCATCTCACGCCTGGGTGCCATAAGATCGAATTTCTTCCAGATTCCTGAGGGATCGACGCCGATAGCTCAGGTGGCGTTTCAAAAAAAGAAAGGGATTTTTCAATATGAGACCCGGAACCCCGCACGCCTGCCTGATATTGTTCCTCTGTCTGTAACTACTCAGCTAGATAGGCTGTAGGCATTTAGACCGTGAGGTACCGCAGGAAGGGAATATGCGTGATCATAGGAAAATCAGAGCGTTTGAATTGGCTTATGAAATTTCTAGCTGTGAATCAAAAGTTGCGGAAGCCGAGAAGGTTTTGGGCGCCCTGCTTCGATCAATGCGCGGATAGCG
>CAYNYM010000050.1:0-11949 GCA_964401325.1 uncultured Desulfobacteraceae bacterium
AGGGTTCGGAAACGAATAGCCTTTAGCCTACAGCCTAAACAACCTGAACAGTTACCCTGAAATCTCACCTTTCCGCTATGGCGGGGTTGATCCCGCGCTCAAGACCCCGACCGATTGCCACGCCATCACTCAAGACATGAAGGAACAGGTTGGAAGGATCCACGTGGGCCTCGGCCTGCTCGAGGAGGTGTCGGTGGTGGGTAAAAAAGATGACTTGTGTCTTCTCGGAAAGTCTCGAAAGGACCCGCAGGGTCGCCGAGGCCCTATCGTTATCAAACCGGATCAGGATGTCGTCGACAATAAAAGGCAGGGGTTCATTGTTTTCCAGATAGGTCTCGAGGCTTGCCAGGCGGAGGGCCAGAAAAAGCTGATCGGCCGTCCCGTCACTCATGCCCGACGTTCCGATGACATTCCGTCCCCCGGGCCGCACCCCGACCAGTATGGCATGCCCCTGATCATCGTAGTCCGCACGTATGCCTTCAAAGGAGCCGTTGGTCAGTTGTGCAAAGAAGGCGCCGGCACGGACCAGCACCGGCCCCTGATTCTTGTCACGGTACCTCTCGATGGCCCGAGACAGTACCGCCGACGCGATGCGCAGCCGGGCGTATTTTTCGACACCACCCTCGAGGCGCGCCAGCAATCGCTGCCCTTCCTCCGCCAGATCAGCCGCCTGGGCGCTTCCCTGCATCCTTGCAAGCTCCTTGCGTTCGCCTCCAATGGTCTGGTCGAGGCCCGACCTCTCCTGATGGAGCTGTTGTATGTCCTCCTTGAGGTGGACAATTTGGGGGCCGATCCCATCCGGATCGACCGACATCACCTCTTCGACAAAGGCCTCGATGGTAGCCCCGCCGCTTAGCCTGAGAAGTTGCCGTGCCACTTCGGCCAATTCACTTTCGATCTCCCGACGGCGCTCGGAACGGGCCTCCGCTTCAGCCAGTTCCTCATCATCTTTACATTCCGCTTCCTCGCAAAGGGCCACGATTCGAGACTGAATTTCGACCAGTCGTCTTTTTCCGTCCTCAAATTTTTTCTTTTCCCGGGCCTTCTGGGTTTCCAGACCCTGCTGCTGTGTTTTTGCCCGGCGGGCCCGGGTCAGTGCCCCGTTGAGTTCCGTGACGATCCGCTCAACCGGTTGTTTTAGCAGATCCGGGCCCGCATGGCCTGCCAGGCTGTTTACCCGTTCGGTATAGCTCTTCGCATCCCTCTCGATCCCCCTGACCCGCCTTTCGAGGATATCCGAGTCCTTGAGCTTCTCGGATATGCTCTTCAAGTCCTCGATGACGGCCTCGGCCTGGGCCGGGGTGGCATCTTCGCCCAGTTGCAGTGAGTGCACCGCCCCTGTCCATTGATTTTTCCAGTCCGAAAGGCCGTCTTCCGCCTCCGAGACCCGCTGCCGGGCCTCGCGAAGTTCTCCTTCCCGTTCATCCTTTTCCCGCAGGCACCGCTCCCATTCGGAGCGACGTTCATCGTTTTCCCTGATGACCTCCTTTGTCCGGATGATGAGATCTGAAAGGGTCGCTTCCTGGTCCGCTCCGGGTTCGCCGATCCCCATGAGGCCGTCGGAGAGTTCTTGCCGGCGGGCCTCGATACGGTTCTTCAGGTTATCGGCTCGGGCCCTGCGCTGTCTCAATCTCAAGACCTCTTCTCCTAGCGTCGTGATATTCCGGGTCCATGCCCGCATCTCCCGCGGGGATCGGGGTTTGACCCCGACAGGTTCCCAAACCCTGAGCCATTCTTCTTCGATCCTGGACAGGTCCTTTTGCGCCGCCTCGAGTCCGGGTCGAAGGTTTTCCCTTTCGGCCGTGCACGAAGCCCTTTCGGCAAGAAGCCCGGCCTTTCTGGCGACGCGATCCGCCTCCCGCCTGAGCCGATCCGCGAATTCATCCGCCTCTCGGATACTGATCTCAAAGGCCTCGGCAAGTGTCGTTGCCGACGGGAAGGCCGACAAAAAACCGGCCGCCTCCCCTTCGGGCACCCCCCCGTCTTGCAGGACGTGTCGCACAAGTCGCCAACCCTCTTCCCGAAGCCGCCTGGCCGCTTCCAGGTCCTCCTCGGTGGGGACTTCCTGTTCGAGGCGAAGCGCCTCGATCCGCCTTTCGGCCTCCAAGAGACCCTTTTCCAGCCTGGCCATTTTCGATCGCAGGTCTGCCAGGGTCTCCCCCGCACTGAACAGGAGATCTTCGAATCGATCAATGGTTTCAAGGGCCGGCAGAGGCAGCATCTCAAGGGCCTCAACGGGACCCTGAAAGAGGTCCTGCCTTGCAAGGGCGATCTTCGCCTTTTCCCATGAAGCCTCCACATCCGCCCCTTCAGAATCCGATTGTTCTTCCAGGGGGGCATGGCGCTCGGCCTGTATCAAGGCTCGTCGCAGCGGACCCGCGTCACGAGGCCCTTTGAGGCGCTTTATTTGTCTTTCAAGCCCATCGATCCGGCCGGTGAGCCTGGAGACGTCCTTTCGAGCATTTTCACGGCGTTCCATCAAGCGCTCATAAAGCGCCCCCAGTTCGCGTATCCTCACCGTCTGAGCCTTTTCAAGTCTGAGCGCTTCGGGGTCTTCAGGTGGGTAGGCCATGCGCAGTCCCGAAAGAAGTGCCCTCACATCCGATTCCAGGGTCTTTTTTCGCACCTCGAGCTGGGTTCTGTCTCCGGCGGCCTTCTGGTGGCTGCCCAACTCCTTGTGAAGGTCTTCGATGAGCCGGGCATTTTCCAGGATATCCTCGGAGACCAAGAGCAAAGCCAATTCCCGGGACGTTTCCTCCATGCCCTGTCGGGCCCGTGTGATCTCACTCTCACAGACCCGCAGTTGCGTGGAAAGCTCCCGCCGTCGTTCCCCGAAGTCCATGGGGAGCAGCAGAGCATTCACGTAGGGTTCAAGGGCCTCCAGCAGTTCCTTTCGCCGGGCCGAAACCGGCAGGGCCTCCTGGATTCTTGCCAACCGATTCAGGGTGCGTTCCTTCTGCTCCAGATCCCGCTCCAGGGCAATCTTGCGGTTGAGGGCATCCTCCAGGGCACGGTCGTGACGCACCCACTCCGCACCCGGGAGCTGGGCCTCCCGAAGGGCCCTTTGATTCATTCTGTAGCGGGCCAGTGTCTCGTTGATGAGGGGTTTCTGTGCAGAGGGTTTAAAGAGAAGGTCGGTTTCAGCCTGAAGATCCGCCTGGACCCGCCGCAGATCCGTGATGCCCGAACCCGCTGCAAAAAGGATCTGACCGAGACGGCCGCCCCCTTCGACAATCTCCCTTCCGCCTCGAATGAGATCTTCGTGGCCGATGCCGAACATGGTCTTGAAGAGTTCCTCATCCACCCCGCCCAAAAATTTCTCAAGGGCCTCCTCCTCGATCACCGCCTCGTCATCGGCACCCCTCAGGGTGTTGACGCGGCCCTTTCTCCGCACCACTTCGAGAGTGTCACCGTCACTGTGACACAGGACGGCGCCGATTCGCATGCCCCCGTATGGGTGGAGAAAATTGTCCGGAGAACGCTCCGGAATGCCGTACAGCATCTGACAAAGGCCTCGAAGCGCGGAGCTTTTACCCGCCTCGTTGGGACCGTAGATAAGATGGAACCCTTCACTGCCCCCACCCATATCCAGGTGGGTATCACTAAAGGGTCCGAATGCAGCCAGATTCAGGCGCAAGATCTTCATGGGGCGTCTTCTCGATTCATGAGCCGATGGAGCAGGAGCGGCCTGACCTGTGTCAAAATCCGGACCATGCGACCGGGGTCGGCCGGCGGAACTATCTCCCCGTCTTCCCAGAGTTCCCGCGGCAGTTTCTTCATAAGGTCCCCCAGGTCCTTTGTGAGACCGGCCAGTTGTTCCGGATCGGTGCCCAGTTCGTCCAGATAATGAAGGAGTTCATCAATGGGTCCCCCGGTCTGCCCGGCGCCCGTTCGAGCCCTGGGACTTGTTTGCAGCCTTATCTTCTCCACCCAGACCTGTCCGCTTCCGGCGTCTATGGCCGCGGAACGAATTTCATTGCTCCACCGTTCGGGATCGGATCCCAGATCACGATGGGCCCCGGACATCCCGCTGATCTCGATGCGCACTGCCAGGGGCAACCCCTCATTTTCCTCGAGGCACCCCTCCAGGCGTTCACCGACCCTGTCGATAATCTCGTATCCTTCCTCGAGTCCGGTGGCATCCAATGTTATTCTCGCCCAGCGAAGCACATCCAGGGTCTTGAAATCCGCCTCGGCACGGCCTCTCTCATCCACGGTCACGAGTGCGCAACCCTTCGGACCCGTCTCTCGAATGTGGCGCCCCTGGATATTGCCCGGGAAAACGATCAAAGGGTTTTCCTCGAGGAGGATCTCCCGTTGGTGCACATGACCCAGGGCCCAATAGTCATACCCTTTGTTTTTCAGCCCTTCCAGGGTGCATGGAGCGTAGGACTCATGCCCTTCCCGTCCCGTAGCGCAGGTATGAAGCAGTCCGATATTGAAAAAGCCGGACAAAGGCGCCGGATAGCCCCCGGAAAGGTCCTTTCGGACTGCAGGAGTTGAAAAACCCTGACCGTGAATTGCAATATCCATTCCGGGGACCGTCATGGAGATGGGTCGATCCGTGGGGAAATGTGCCACCCCTTCCGGGAGCCGGAGGTTTCTGGTAATTTTGCTCGCAGCATCATGGTTTCCCGCGATGAGGTAGACGGGGATGCCGGCCTCCCTCAGTCTTTTCATCTGTGAGACAAAATAGAGCCCGGTATTATAGTCTTTCCAGTCGCCATCATAGACATCCCCGGCAATGAGCACAAAGGCCACCTGTTCTGAAACGGCCAGGTCAATCAGATTTTCCAGGGCCCGGCGCGTGGCCTGACGCACGGCCTCCGCCGGCACACCCTCATAGATTTCCAGCTTGTGCAGGGGGCTGTCGAGATGGATATCCGCTGCGTGGAGAAATTTGAACATCCGTCCTGGTCTCCTCGTTGAAAAAAATAGCTCGGGATCCATTGGGGCACCCATGGAGCGCTTTTAGAACCATGCATTTCCGGATGGGCACAAAACAATACCCTTTTATGAAGCCTGCACTGTCCGATTCTAGCAGGGTTTCTGATCTTCGTCAAAATTGCGCCACACTCTGAGGATACTCTCCCCCGTGGGTTCTTCGCTGCACATGCCCCTCTTGGCAAAGACCTTTAGCATGGGCAGGTTGTCGCTGAAAAAATAGGCTGAAACCCCCCTGAAACCCTCTGCCCTGGCATAATCTTCCAAATATTCCTGGAGAATGGAACCAAGACCCCTTTTTTGATAATTTTCATGGACCGTGTAGGCCACCTCCACCATACCCTCGTGATCGTCTTCCGCCGCATAGCGCCCGACACCAATAATCCGTTCGAGGCCGATCTCACCCAGGGTCGCGACATAAACCATGCGTTTGTGGTAATCCACATTGACCAGAGTCTGGGCCCTGGCATGGGGCATGGCCCGCACGGCCCGGAAATATCGCAGATAGATCGTCTCTTCCGAATGGGAATAAAAAAAATCCTGAAGTAACGGCTCGTCGGTCGGCTTGATAGGACGGATCATCACTTTTATACCCCCTGAGAGGGTGACCCTGAATTCCTTATCCTTCGGATAGGCCTGACCGGAGGCGTCGATGAGGATCTGGTCCGGGTAGATATAGGCCCGCTTTTTCGCCTCATCGAGCAGGGCCTTTCGAAACCGCGGATGGGCAATGCTGATGAGGGCCATCGCCCTTTGCCTGACCGATTTTCCATGAAGATAGGCAATGCCGTATTCGGTGACCACATATTTCACATCACCCCGGGTGGCCACAACCGCCGCCCCCTCCTGAAGATGGGCACTGATTCTGGACCGCTTTCCGTCTTTGGTGGTGGAGGGCAGGGTAATGATGGACTTGCCGCCCCGGGACATGGCGCACCCCCGGATAAAATCGAGTCTTCCTCCGATTCCACTGTAAAAATGGTATCCTTTGGACTCGGAACAGATCTGGCCGCCCAGGTCTACCTCCTGGGCGCTGGCAATGGAGACCATGCGGTCATTCCGGGCAATGATCAGAGGGTTATAGACGTATTCCGCCGGATAGAAGGGAATCCGAGGATTGTCGTTTACGTAGTCGTAGATTCGTCGTGACCCGATGCAGAAACTGCAGACCACCTGACCGGGATGAAAATTTTTTCTCTCTCCCGTAATCTTCCCGGTTTCGATCAGATCGATGAAGGCGTCCGAAATGACTTCGGTATGGATGCCGAGATCCTTTTTGTCCTGAAGATAGTTGAGCACACCGTGGGGAATATGACCGAACCCGAAATGCAGGGTGTCACCGTCCTTGATGAGTTTTGCGGCATTCTGGGCAATGCTATTGCCTACCTCATCCACATCCGGGTAGACAAACTCGACCAGGGGATCGTCATGTTCCACGACATAATCGATCTTATCGATGGGGATAAGGGAATCTCCCCGGGTACGGGGCATATGGCGGTTGACCTGGGCAATCACGGTCTTTGCCGATTCGACGGCCGCCTTCACAATGTCCACGGATATCCCGAGGCTCACGAATCCGTGAGCGTCCGGCAAAGAGGTCTGCACCAGGGCCACATCGATGTGAACCGTGCCGCTCCGGAACAATTTCGGGATTTCGGAAATGAAAATCGGTGTGTAGTCGGCCCGGGCCTCATTGATGGCATCTCTTGTGTCCGGGCCGACAAAAAACGTATTGTGCCGGAATCTTGTATCGAATCTCTTCTCTGTATACGGGGCATTGCCCAGGGTGATGAAGTGGAGAAGTTGTACGTCGTGAAGGCGACCGGCCCGGTCGATCAACCCCTGGACCAGGTGTGGAGGCTCAGCACAGGCCGTTCCAAGAAATACCTTGGCCCCTCTTTTTACGGCCTTGAGCGCCGTCTCGAGACTTACCTTTTTCGCGTTGTATTTCTTTTCCCATGATCTGGGCATGTTTACCCATCCCCTTCTATAATCTTCATGTCGACTATTTCATGTTCTGCTCGGCGAGAAGGTTCCCGGGATATTTACCAGGGCATTTCGATGCCGTCGTAGCGGAGAAATCTCCCGCTGTCTTCAAGGGAAAAATGCTTTACCAGGGTCCGCATGCCGCGGACACTTTCAGGCGGCAGGAGGGAGGTTCCATCCCCACCCATTCGGGTCCGAACCCATCCCGGGTGGAGAAGCAGGACGCCGATGCCCTTAGGCTTGAATTCATGTGACAGCCCTTCCATAGCGGCATTGAGGGCGGCCTTTGTCGATCGGTAATAGTAGGCTCCCGGGCCTGCAATATCGGCTATGCTGGCCATATGCGTGCTGATAACTACGACCAGCCGTTTCTCACTTCGGGCCACATGCTCCTCCAGGGCTTCGGTTACCCGCACGGCCCCAAGAGTATTGACCCGGAAAGTGTACTCCCAGTCCTGATACTGCAACCGAGACAGCCCGATATTTTTGAACTTCTCCAGGTATACGCCGGCATTGTTGACCAACACATCGATCGATTCCTTCATAAGGTCCACGGCAAGGGCGTTGACCTCTTCGGGGTTGGTGACATCCAGTCGGTATAGACGTATATTCTTCTCCCGGCTTGCGAGTTCCTGAAGCTCCCGGGCCGCTAAAGGGTGGCGGCATGTCGCATAGACCTTCCAACCTTCGGCCGCATACTGCCGGACCCATTCCAAACCCAGCCCCCGGTTACTCCCCGTGATCAACACACTGGTCATGGTGCCCCCCTTTTCTATCACTCTTCCCGGGCTTTGGTGAACATTTCCATGTACCTGTCGTAACCCTCCTTTGACAACTCTTCCCTGGGGATGAACCGCAAAGAGGCGGAATTGATGCAGTACCGAAGGCCTGTAGGTTTGGGTCCGTCTGCAAAGACATGTCCCAAATGAGAATCCCCGTACCTGCTCCGAACTTCGGTTCGGACCATAAATAGTGTCTTGTCCTTTTTCTCCACAATATGGTCCGGTTCGAGGGGCCGAGTAAAACTGGGCCACCCCGTACCGGAATCGAACTTCTCCAAAGAACTGAATAAAGGTTCGCCTGAAACGATATCCACATATATTCCGGCTCTCTTGTTGTTCCAGTATGCGTTGTCGAACGGGGGTTCCGTTCCGTCAGCCTGGGTCACCTTGTATTGCAATGGGGTCAAATTTCTCCTTAACTCTTCGTCTCCGGGCCTGGAATACCCCCCCGTCTCGGAATGCGTTACCCGGTCTTCCCCGGAATCCCTCCAGAACTCTTTCAAAAATTGGTCCCTTCCGGAGTTATAACGGTACAATTTATACCGGATCGGTTTTTTCTTGTAGTAATCCTGATGATAATCCTCGGCCCTGTAGAAAACCGTCAAGGGAATGATATTCGTAACAACAGGGTTTTCAAACCGACCGGACTTATTCATTCTTTCCACGGATTCTTCCGCCAGGCGTTTCTGCTCATCATCATGGTAGAAGATAGCCGTCCTGTATTGTGGGCCGCGATCCACAAATTGCCCGTCGGGATCCATGGGGTCCACATGCCTCCAGAAGACATCAAGCAGTGCTTCGTATGTCACCTTTGAAGCATCATAGACCACCTGAACGGCTTCCACATGGCCCGTATCTCCGGAAGAAACTTCCTCGTATGTCGGGTTCTCCTTGCGCCCTCCCGTATACCCGGAGACGACCTCCAAGACACCCTCGACTTTCTCGAAATCCGACTCTACACACCAGAAACAGCCACCGGCAAAGGTGGCCGTTTCAACCCCTTCTGTCTTATGATTCACGGTATTGCCCGCTAGGCTTTCATGGCTTTTCATGTCTTGATACCCCAATACAGCCAAAAATAGTGCCGTTACAAAAAAAAGTTTTTTCATCATTGCCTCTGGCCCCTTTCATGGATTCATACGCGTCTTGAAAAGGGTTACAATTGTTGCCGTTTCTCGATCTCAGCTCTAAACTATTTAGTAATCACTGTTTCGAAAAAGTCAAAGGAGAGAACGCTTCCCATGGCCAGGGGCCGATCTGATAGACATGTACCCGAAATAGGCGGGTATCCGCTTCTGAAAACAATCCCGGCCCGGAAGGCACGGGTTTTCCTTGCCAATCGAATAAATAAAAAAAGGAGGCCCGATTTCGGTTTCAAAGACATTTTGCAAACCGAAAACTGCCTCCTCATTTTGTCTCACTTCTTGCGCGGCCATTGCGATATTTGAACGATATCGTACCGGAAGGCTACGCACCAAAGTTTCAATGGATGAAACATCCAACCACTAAAAGTGCATACGCCTCCTCTCCTGTATCTTTCCCAGGAAAGAAGATTCTAAAATCCATGTGCGCCAAAGGCAGGTGCAACATTATATTGTGCCTTTGGTTTGATGTGGACCTCAGGGTTTAGATCTTCACGTATATTCCTTTGCGCGCACTCTTGATTTTACCCTGATTCTTGAGTCTATTGATGGCATTCCATATCTTTTTGTCATTAAACCCGGTCTTCTCTTTAATCTTGGTCGTATCAACACCCTTCTTGGTCTTGGAAATAATGCCGAAGACCATATCCATGGCCGAGGAACCCCGGACGGCTTTGACCGCGGGTTTTTTCACCGGCGTTGCAGGTGGTCTACCTCTTCCTCTTTTAGGCTTCGCCGCTTCGGCCGGTCCAAGCTTGTCCAGTTTCTTTGTCAGTTTTTCCGCCTTCAAGGCAAGCGCCTTGAGATCCTTCACAACCGACTGCAGATCCTTTTTCAATGCTTTCATATATGACTACCTCCTTGCGTTTTATATTTTTTAAAGATAAGTTAAAAGATGCATAAAAGTCAAGTACTTTCATGGATTGGCGGTGAAATTTTCACTTTTTTCAAACTCTTTGCTTCTTCCCATACCCACATCAGGAGTCCGGCAATCAAGATCGATTCCGTGATAAAGAAAAACCTGAGGGATTTATGAAAGGGGGTTCCATGAAAAAGTTGATCATTTTGGTGCTCTTGATATGCACAACTGTTTTCTTGTCTTTTTCTCCGGCCCTTGCCACGGGCAGAACCGTGAAACTCTCGGTTCCGGGCTGCTCGTGACCGTCTACTGCCTATTGGGTAAGTTATATCCTGATGAATAGCGCCGGGGTCACCAAGGCCTTGCCCGACGCGGAGAACCACTCCGTCACGGTGACCTATGACGATGAAAAGATATCCTTGAAGAATCTGATGAAAGCCTTGGAGGAGGGGGGGTATCCCGTGGAAGGAGAACCGCAGTTCATTGACTGATGGCTGTTGTAGGGAAAAGACTAAAGGTAAAAAAGAAAGGATACCTGGATGTTTCTCCATCCTTTGTGCTCAGCAATGCCTCCCTTTGACATGACTTTCAGGAGCAGGGTCCAGCAAATACGTTCTGACGGATAATGCTGACGTGGCGAGGGCTTACCCTCCTTGTTCATGGATTCTCACCAATGCTTTCCGGCATTCGGCGATACAGTCCCTGGACTGTATCGAATTCGGGAACATCAGAAAATGAGCAAGGGCGGCCTCGAAGTCCCCATGATTCATGAGACTGATACCCAGACAAACATGGAGGGACTCACTTTGATCAAAAACCGCTACCCCTTCAGTGAGCACATCAATGGAGGCCGGGAATGCACCTTCTTTCTGTTTCAAGATACCAAGCCCCAGGAATGCCCTGTGGTTTGGAGAGTATGACAGAGATCTTTTATAGAGTCGCTCGGCGACCAAGGCTCTTCCCGGGATTTCATCGATTCTTGAGTAATCCCCATGGCTGAAGGTCATGGCCAGTCTGGACAGAAAATCCCCATGACCTTTATTGAGCTCGCTTTTTTCGATGAGGTATGTGGCGTCGGCATAAGCGGTTACGTTTTCATAAAAGGCAGTTCTGAGCTGTTGCCCGAAAGAGAGGACCATCTCCTTCGAAAGTTTCGAATCGGTTTCAAAATACATGATGCCCTCAATATTATTCAGCCATATGTCATCCGTTACCCCGTTATTTTCCTTGAACGACTCGTAGAGCCGAGTCCCCGGAAACAGATCGAGGAGATAGAAGATGGCGCTGAGGGGTTTGATCTTATCCATGAGATCAATGGTCTCTCTGATGGTCTCCCGGTCCTCCCCCGGGGACCCGTAAATGAAATAGGCACGCGACAGGATGCCGTATCCGGCTGTAAGCTCGAAGGCCCTTTTAACCTGATCGATTTCAATGTGCTTATTCAACAAGCGAAGTATCTTCTTCGAACCGCTCTCCACCCCGTAACTGATTTGTATGCACCCCGCTTTTCTCATCCAGTAAAGGATTTCCTCATCCACGTAGTTTACCCGCGAGATGGCATACCAGGTGATATCGAGGCCCTTTTCAAGGATTTTCTTGCAGATTGCGATGGCCCTTTTCTTCTTGACCGTGAAGGTATCGTCCGAAAAGTAAAAAAAGTCGACGCCCTTTTTATAGAGCATCTCCAATTCGGCAACGAAATGCTCAGGTGACCTGTACCTTATCTTTCCTCCCCAGTACTTTGGTGAACCACAGAAGGCACAGTTCCACGTGCAACCCCGGCTGGAGGAAACATGTTGATATTCAAAATACTCCGCCGGGATCGGAAGACTATCGAGATCATCGATGAATCCTGGGGATTCCGTCTTTATTATTTCTTTTCCATCGCGAAAGCCGATGCCCTTCACGGTTTTCAGATCCCCCGGGACGGTGCGATCGAAACGGCGCACCAATTCAAGAAAGGTATATTCCCCCTCTCCCAGGACAACCACGTCTATTTCAGGGAAATGGGTCAGAAGGTGTTCCCACAGGAATGTTGCACCAATTCCACCGAACACCACACGTACATTCTGATCCATGCGCTTGGCGATTCGTGCAATCTCTATGGCCCCCCGCCGGTTTGCATGAAGAACTGAAAACCCGATCACATCCGGTTTCTTTGCGGCCAGGGTATGCTTTATCCTTTGGGGTTTGCTCTGCGCGTTGTGCCAATTGAGGACGTCGACATCATAACCCT
>CAYNYM010000051.1:0-11881 GCA_964401325.1 uncultured Desulfobacteraceae bacterium
AAAAGGGAAAATCCGCCCTGATCTACGGCGCCGGTGTCGGGGGGCAAATGGTCGTCAAGGAGATCGAAAACAACCGGAATCTCGAGCTGGTTCTTGTAGGGTTTATCGACGATAACCCCAGGAAGTACAAACGTAAAATCATGGGTTATCCCGTTTTGGGCACAAGGGAGGATCTCGAGACCATCATAAGAAAGTATGATATACAGGAAATCATTGTCTCTTTCAGCCAGGATGGTGCCAAGCAAAAGAAGGAGATCAATGAATTGTGCCAAAAGATGGATTTCGAAGTGCAAGTCAAACAAATGAGGATGGTCCTGGGGTAGAGGTAACCAAAAGAGGCGGGTTCGTCCTATCAGGAGGCGGCAGGTGCCTGGGAATTCCATGAAAAAGGGGTGAAGAATCACCCCTTTTTTCGTTTTTTCATGGGGAAATCACCCAAAGGTGAACCCTTCCGGCAAAGCACTTTCGGGCGTTTCCTCGGGAACCCATGACAGATCGGTTATGGTATAGGTCGGATTGATTGTTCTGAAAATAGGAACAACACGCATACCGATCCCGGGTTCTCCGACAGAAAGATAACTCATCAGGATCGTATCGACACCGTCAAACTCCACATTGATAAACTTGATGGGTTTGTCCAGGGTGTTGAAGGCCCCGGACCGCTCACAGACCATGAAGGTATGAACTCTGGCTGTCGTCTTACAGATCTCCGTGAGATCGATGACGCTGTTTTTGAAAAGGCAGTCGGGGCAGTGAATGCGGAAGGGCAGGTAAACGGTCCCCTTGAAATCGCAATCGGGGTTGTCGCATCTTGTGCCGAATATTTTGCCTTGGCCGAGATTTTCAAAAAAAACCGACTCCCCTCCGTAGGCATGGATATAGATCATTTCCCTGGGATTGGTCACGCCCATCAGTTTCCAATCTCCGTTTTCGTTTCTGATGGGCATGTTGGGGGTAATATGATGAAAATCTCCCCTGATTTTGTATTGGCCGTCTTTTACGCGTACCGTTCCGAATATGCTCATGATGGTTCCTCCTCCCCTTAGCTGTCCTGTTTCAATAGGTGATCCGGATCCATGAGGATCGTGGCTGTGACATGGGACCCCACCCCGGCATGGCTGATCGCCAGTCCCCGTTTGGCGCCCTTCACCTGGAGATCCTTCCAATCCTCGGGTCTTTCCCTGTTGAAGGCCTTCCAGCGAGCGGGATCACCGTGGATTTCACCCCAGCGGTTCCAGATATGGGTGGCGACCTCAAAGGCCTGCATGATGCCGGTTGCCCCCACCGCATGCATACACCCGATGAGACCTCCAGAAAGGTTTGAAGGCAGTCTTCCCGGTTGACCGTCGTGCGGGTTGGTGTGGTAGCAGTCGCCGGACTCAACATAGTCTCGGCCTTCCCCGTAGGGCCTGAAACCGACATCTTCATAAGACTGAACATCACTGATGGTAAATGCATCATGGAGTTCCGCCACATCGAGATCTTCCATGGGATCCGTAATACCGGTCATTCTGTACCCATAATAGGTCGACATCCGCGTGGCCAGAAAACCGGTGAAACCCGGATAACGATCGCCGCCCGGGAAACGCTCGCCCAGGTCCGCGTATTGCTCCAGGGTTTCGTTGGGCAGCAGGGGGATCTCCATATTTCGTCGGCAGGCGACGCGCAGGGTGTGGGATCCTGCGGTTACCCATATCCTCAGGGGCTTGTTTTTTGTGTCCTTGGAAAGTTCCATGGCCGTGTCTTCGTCACAAATAATGGCACAGGCCGCACCGACACTCATGAGGCAGCAGTCCAGGGCGCGAAGGGGATAGGCCACGACCGGAGAGTTCAGCACGTCTTCCACCGTAATTTTCATCGGGGCCTGGGCAAAGGGGTTGTGCCGTGCGTAGCCGTGGTGCTTTACCGAGATCTCGGCCAGGGTGCGGCGAAAAGAACCCTCCTCTTTTCCGAATACCTGCCAGTATTTCTGGGCCATGACGGCGTAATACCCCGTATAGATGTGACCCAGGGGTGTTTCCCAGTCCTTGTCTGCGGCACAGGAGATCAAATGATTCCCCTCGTCGGTGGGGACCTCGTCCATCCTTTCCCAGCCCATGGCCAGAGTGCAATCCGAATAACCGGACGCGACGGCCTTGACCGCCTCCCAGAGGGCGGAGCCTCCGGTTGCTCCCCCTGTCTTTATGCCGATGTTCCCGAGGGGGTCCAAACCGAGACGGTCATGAATGACGGCCTCGCCGAGAAGCTGGTCGCCGAAGTGGTCGGCGAAATGGCCGTAGTATGCCGTATGGATGAAGCTTTTCAGTTCGGCCGGGGTCTTGTCGATGAGTTCTGCGGCCATGGTCAAGGCGTCGATGCACAATTCCTCCGTACGCTTTTCGGGAATGGCCCGATCAAATTTGGATTGCCCGGCCGTCACCAGATAGACCGGTCGCATTAATTTTGGTATTTTTAATTGTCTTTCACTGAACTTGATCATACGGCTTACTCCTTTCTGTTTTTTTGAAGGTTACGGGCAACGGTTATTGTACCCTTACAACGTGCCTACCCAGAGGGCCACCGCGATTTCCTCTCCGTGATTGGTGATACGCTGACCTTCAGGGTTGGACCAGAAATGGACGGAATCCCCTTCAGCCATTTCTATGGTCCGGTCGCCGCTGATGAGTTCAAGCGTTCCCTTGAGGAGACACAGGATCTCTTGACCGTTTCTGACGTTTTTGCGGACCGGAATGGATTTGCCGTGCTCAACGATTAAGACGGCGCTGTCAATGATCGTCCGGTTTTCGGGTGAAAAGAACCGACGGGTCACGAAGCCTGAGTGAGGGAAATCCACCTCTTCCCAATCGGCCCTGCGTATCACGATAAGTTTTTCCTGTTTTTCCATCAAGTTTAGGAGATCACCGGTATTTATTCCGATGGAAGCACAGACATTCATGAGGGTGTCTACAGAAGGCGAACTGACGTTGTTTTCCACCTGGCTGAGGAAACCCTCTGATATGCCGGCCTTTTCCGATACTGTTTTCAAGGTCAATTTTTTTTCTTTTCGATATTTTCGAATCAGTGAGCCTAAATTCATGCAGTGTTTTCCTTATAGAGGGGGATCAATGTGTTAAGATATCTCATGTCGATTGGGTATGAATATTACGTATAACTAAATATTTAGCATATGTCAAGTTTTCCTGCTTTTTGGGGCACTGTTAAAAAGGATCGTTCAAATAGTTGGGAAGGTTACTTTTTATTTTTAAAATCTAAAATCATCTGGATCATAAGCATAATTTTATGGCATTTGGTCGTCTTCACCTAAGGCGTGTCCCTTGTCCAGGCCCAAAGTGGGCCCTTTCAAAAGAACCGAAAAGACGTTGACAAGGATTGGGATATTAATCTATGGTGAAAATTAATTAATGCTAAATTTATCTTACATTGCCCACCTGGTCCATTGAACATTTATCCTAATAGACGGAGGAGCGATCATGGATTTCACCCTTTCTATGGAACAGGAGATCCTGAGAAATTCTGTCCGCCAATTTGCCGAAAATGAGATCAAGCCGGTGGCCGGAGAGCTGGATGAGAAAGAGGAATTTTCCTATGAGACCATGAAAAAGATGGCCGATCTGGGCCTCTTCGGCATGTTTGTGTCGGAGGAGTATGGTGGGCAGGGCATGGACTATGTGTCGTATATTATCGCCACGGAGGAGATCGCACGGGTGGATGGGTCCCACGCGGCCACCGTTGCGGCGGGAAATTCCCTGGGGATCGGACCCATCTATTATTTTGGAAGTGAGGAGCAGAAAAAGAGGTGCCTGCCGGACCTTTGTGCAGGAGATGCCCTGTGGGCCTTTGGGTTGACCGAACCCAACGCCGGCTCCGATGCGGGAAATACCCAGACGACGGCCGTTCGGGATGGGGCCGAGTGGGTGATCAACGGGAGCAAGATCTTTATCACCAACGGGGCGACAAGGATAACCAAGGGCGTGACGGCCCTCTGCCGAACGGGGAAAAGGGAAGACGGCCGTCCGGAGCTATCCTGTATCCTCATTGAGGCAGGAAATCCGGGTCTCGAGGCCAGGGAGATGCACGGCAAGCTGATGTGGCGTGCCTCCAATACCAGTGAACTCTATTTCGACGACTGCCGAGTTCCTGATGCGAATCTTCTGGGTCCAAGGGGGCATGGTTTCTATCAGATGATGCAGACCCTGGATGGCGGCCGGCTTTCCATCGGGGCCATGGGGCTTGGCGGGGCCCAGGGTTGCTTCGAATCGGCACTCAAGTATAGTAAAGAACGGGTGCAATTCGGCAAACCCATCGCTAATTTCCAGGTCAATGCCTTTAAGCTCGCAGACATGGCCCTTGAAATCGAATGCGCTCGGCTCCTTCTCTACAAGGCGTGCTGGCTGCGGGATAACGACAAACCCTTTACCAAAGAGGCCGCCATGGCCAAACTGGTCTGTTCCGAAGTCATGTACAAATGTGCCAACCATGCCGTACAACTTCACGGTGGCTATGGCCTGATGAAGGAATATGATGTGGAGCGATTTTACAGGGATCAGAAATTGCTGGAAATAGGGGAGGGGACCTCCGAGGTCCAGAGAATCGTGATCGCACGCCTTATCGGAGCCCTGTGAGTCTGCGGTTTAGTTCCTCTCCCCGCATGGCGGTAAGCGCACCTTGTTGCTCCTCCAGGGTTCGCAGTCTGTGTTTTCCGCTTTGACCGCCCGTATCACCCCATTCATTTTCGGTAGCCCCGCAAGGGTTCGCCGGTCTGAAGACCTCTTTTTAAAAACGAAAAAACGCTGCCCGGGAATCCGCACAAGGTCATCGACAAGGCCGAGTCTTTGAGCCCAATGCCATCGTTGTGATCAAAAGGTTCACTCCGCAAACCATCAAGACCGGATCCGGATGATTTGGCTTGACCAAGTGAATCTCAACAGGTAATTACAACGTGTCTAAATTTCTGCCGTAAGTCATTCCGGCGCTGTGCCATAGCAGGATATCCTTCGTATAAATCATTGGGACCTGACAGGGGAGGGCTATTCGGGAACGGAGCTAGTTGAAAACGCCATGCTGGATCGCATCCTAGGAAAAGAAATCGCTCATTATGTGAAAGCCCATCGAGGCATGGTTATCCTTGCCCTTGCCCTCACGGCCCTTTCCACTCTTTTTGTTGTGGTACCCGCTTATCTTTTGCAACCCTTTGTCGATGAGGGGATGAAGGCAGGCTCCGAGCCCGCCACATGGAAGATCCCCTGGGTGGTTATTGATTGGGGCGAGGGGTTTTCCTGGCATCGAACGGAACTGGTACTGATCGACGGTATCTCGCCGAACAGGCTTCTGATATTGCTCACCCTCGTGGCGTTCTTGTCCGTTGTTTGTAAATCCATCACCCTCTACTTGAGTCAGTTGGCCGCCGCCGCCTTTTCCAACCGGGCCATTATGTCGGTGAGGATCGATCTGTTTGATAAATTCATTGCATTGCCACTCGGTTTTTATCACAAACGAAAGGCAGGAGAGCTTATTTCCAGGTCTACCGCCGATTTAACGGTGATGCAGGGGAACATCGCGAACATCCTCATCGGTCTGATTCAGCATCCCCTCTCTGCTGTGATCTTCTTGATATATCTCCTTATCATGAATGCCAAGCTGACCCTGTTCGTCTTCGTGACGGTTCCCGCGATCGTGGGCCTGATTCGTCTGTTCGGAAGAAAGGTGAAAAAACATTCCACCAGGGTGCAGGACGGCATTTCGCTGGTGACTTCCGCGTATCAAGAAACCCTTCTTTGTCTCAAGGTCATCCAGGGGTTTTGTACGGGCAAAATAGAATCGGACAAATTTCGAGTACTTGCCGATGAATTGTACGGGAAAGTCATGCATTGGAACCGTTGGTTTCTGGGGCTTGGGCCCATGATGGATTCCACCGTGTTTTTGGTCTTGCCCGGGGTCTTGATCGTCGGAAAAGTGTACTTTCACCATACCCTTGGCGAATTGATGTCCATGGTCTACGCTTTTTCACGGGTCTATTCACCCATAAAGAGCCTAGCCAGGGTGAACAATGAACTTCGTAACCTCCAGGGCGCCACGGAACGGGTCTTCGCCATTATGGAGACGGAGCCGGATATTCGGGAAAAAAGCGATGCAAAACCTTTCACCAAGCCCCGGGAATTGATCCAATTCAAAAATGTCCATTTTTCCTATGACCCTTCGGTCCCGGTGCTCAAGGGGGTCTCCTTTGACATCAAACCCGGTCAGATGGCGGCCTTTGTCGGATCGACAGGGGCGGGGAAAAGCACACTTCTGGATCTTCTGCCTCGATTCTATGATGTCACGGGGGGAAGCATCGCCGTTGACGGTATCGATATTCGGGATGTCACGCTCGAATCCCTTCGCCGTCAGATAGGAATCGTCAGTCAGGAAGTCCTGCTCTTTCATGACACGATCGCCAACAATATCCGATACGCCCATCCTGAAAAAGACTTGGAAGAGGTCATCAAAGCGGCCAAGGCTGGCCATGCCCATGATTTTATCGTGGCCCAGAGGCAGGGGTATGACTCGATTGTAGGGGATCGCGGCGCGCTGCTGTCGGGAGGGCAGAGACAGCGTATCGCCATTGCCAGAGCAATCCTGGCCGAAGCCTCGATCCTGTTGCTTGACGAGGCCGCCTCGGCCCTGGATGCTGAAAGCGATAATTTTATTCAAGAGACGATTGAAAGGCTGAGAGGCGATCGAACCATCCTTATCGTGGCGCATCGGTTGAGCACCATCAGGAAGGCCGATATCATCTACGTGCTGGAGGATGGCAGGATCGTGGAATCCGGTGCTCATGAGGAGTTGCTGGCCCGGAACGGACGCTTTCGACAACTTCATGACATGCAAGTCAGTGATTAACGGAAAAGTTGCCGGGGTAGAAAGGTGCCATGACTCTTAACTCCCCAGTCGGGCGGAAAGATCTGGGAAATCGACGGTTATCCGAATCGTTTTGGCTGCGGTGTGCTAGGGTCCTTTCAGAAAAGATATGACCTCACCCTCTGAGACGCCGTAAAGGCGAATGGTCTTGTGCTTTGAGCGTCTGCCTGAGATGATCTCAACACTTGATTTGGAAATTCCCAGCTCTTTTGCGAAAAGATCGACAAGGGCCTTGTTTGCAAGACCATCGACAGGCGGTGCGGTGATTTTTATTTTGTAGACATCTCCTTCCTCTCCAATAATCTGGTTTCTAGATGATCTGGGGACGACTCTTACTCTGATTTCGATCCGTTCCATTTCCGGATTTTTTTTCGCCTTTTTTTTCATGGATCCCTGTCTTTCATGGTCTTTGGAATTCACACTGTGACTTCAGCCCGTCGGCTCACGGCAACAGTCGCGGCCGTAGCATGCCAATATTTTTATTGAATTCCCAAATGGGTTGGGATAGGGTTGCCTCTATTGTGATCCATGATTCCTGTAGGGGGCGTCTTGATGTATCTTGTCAAATCCATCATCGATATCGTTATCGTCCTTTTGCTTGTGAGGCTGATGATCAGGCCCAATGAGGCCTATTTTGATCCCATTTACAGGCTTATCTACAGGATTACGGATCCCGTGCTGATTCCATGCAGATACCTTACCCGCGATGCCTCAAGAGGCATATTACTGATGGTCTCGGCACTGATTGTTCTCAGGGGTCTGGTATTTGTCGCTATCAGCCCCATGTCCGTGGCCACCGGGATAGGCATCAGTTTCCTGAGCCTTTTTCAACTTCTTTTTCAGGCCTACATGGTAATGTGGTTTGTCTCGGTTCTATCCCAACGGGCCTTTGGAACCCCATTTCAAAACCTGATTCAACGCGCCTTTATGCCTATCCACAGGGTGTCTCAGCGCCTTGGGATTCGAGGCCATCACCTTTATCTGTTTATCTTTCTATTCCTATGGGTGGCCTATGCCCTTTTGAGTGTCATTATTCGTTTTACCACAGTCCCCGGAATTGTCTCCTCACCCGTGCTGTTCGTCCACGGGTTTGCCGATGGTTTGATGCTTGTATTGGGCCTTTTCACTTTCCCCGGGTTTTTTTCTTTGGTCATCCTTGTCGGGGCGCTGCTTTCCTGGGTCAGCCCGGATCCCTCTAATCCTGTCGTACAGGCCATTTATGGCATCAGTGAACCCCTTTTGAGCCCCTTTCGCCGATTCATTCCGCTTCTGGGGGGGATTGATTTTTCTCCGATCGTGGCCATTTTCTGTTTTCAGATTCTGGGTGGTCTGGGCCAGCAATTGATTGCCGGGCTCTTGAAGGCGCTGTAAGAGACGAAAGGGGCACACCCAAGGAAGAGATCGGGGAGACCTAGCTGATTTCAAAGGCCGTGATGATCCCATGACACTTACAAGCCGTTCCAATGAGCCATTTGCCGTCTCCGCTTTTTTTTACCTCATCGAAGAATTTCACCATGTCTCTCACCAGATATCCACCCAACCCCGGTGCAATTTGACGGCTTTGAATAACATGACACCGATAGCCGCCGCCGGTCACTTCTCTCAAGAGTTCATAAAGGGGGGGGCCTCGTCTTTTGCCCGTCACCGTGCAATACTCTTCCGGTTCCGGGCAATTGTCCGGGCATCGGAAATCGGCGTAGCTGATCAGTAAAGACCCCTCGGAACCCTGCCAGGTATGAGGCAGGGCAGGTCGTATCTCTTCCGGGACGGGCACTTGATGGACCGTCCTCGTTGTCTCGAGAATACTTTTCATGCATTCAAAGGTAAGGTGAAGGGGGATGGCCGGAATAACCGTATTGGAGGGATGAAGCAGAGGAAAATTCTTGCCCAGAAAATCGACCCCGTCACACAAGATTTTCTTGGCGGAAGCTTCCTGGATACCTTCAAGACTACTCTTTTCTTTGTCCACGATAAATATCGGAGACTCTCCCCTTTCACCCAGTATCCTGAGAGCTCTTTGTCCAAACCGCCCCGCCCCGATAATGAGCACAGCCTTTTCAGGTAGTGGCACCGGGATGTCGCGGAATTGATATTTTGGAGGGGTGACCTTTTCCATCGTGAGCGGGTTCAAATGTGTAAGGTGATCAATCAAGGCACAGGGTGCCCTCGCATGACGAACGATTTACCTCAGGGTGGCGTCAACCCGGATATGATCAACCGGAAGGACCCCACTTTATCTTGACCACAGGGCGCGCCGTTTTCAGGATGAAAATTGTGTTAGAGTAAGCCGATAAGCCGGGTTCTGTACCCCCGGAAACGCACCTTGCGAGACCGTGGGCAATGACCATTCATCTAGTCCCGACGTTACCGTCGGGATCGAGCGACCTACCCGGGAACTCGAGCGGACCACCCTTAACCGTTCCCCTATTTGGTTTTGCTCCGGATGGGGTTTACCTAGCTCCTGTCGTCACCGACTGGACTGGTGAGCTCTTACCTCACCCTTTCACCCTTACTCGACAAAACGGTTCGAGACCTTTCTGTCGGGCGGTTTCCTTTCTGTGGCACTTTCCTGCCCGTCACCGGGACTGGGGGTTACCCAGCATCCTGTCCTGCGGAGCCCGGACTTTCCTCCCCTTTGCTTGCCTGCAAAGCAGCGGTCATTTGTCTTACTCTAACACACACCCTATTATACATCCTTCCTGGTTTCCTGAAAATGCTCGTCTTCACCCCAATAGATCATACGATTGCAATATGGGCAGGTCATCAGGGCATCCCCCCTCAGCAATTCGTTGAATTTCTGCGGAGGGATACCCATATGGCAGGCTTGACAAACACCCGCAATCACGGAACTGACCGCTTGCCCCCCCTTTCGTTCCCGGAGAAAATGGTATTTCTTAAGAATATCGTCATTTATGGTCCGGCAGAGTCCTTTATTTTTTTTCTGAAGGCCATTGAGTTCTTGATCCAGTTGGCCGATTTCTTTTTCGATTTCATGTTTGCCCGCATTGAACTCTGCCTTTAGTCTGTCCTGCTCTTCTTTGTTAGCGATTTTTTTCTGCTCAAGGGCTTCGATCTCTTCAAGCAACTGGATCATTTTGTCCTCTGTGCGGAATTTAGTCGATTTAATATCTTCGATCTCCTTGAGGACGGCTGCGTATTCCTTGTTTGATTTAATGTTGGAGAGTTTGGTGTTGCTTTTTTCCATTCTACTATCGAAATCCTGGATTTCCTGCTCGATCTGTCGTCTCTCCTGGCGCAGCAGTTCAAGCCTTTCAGAGTCTTCTCGAAATCTTTCCCCAGCGGCGGTAAGGTCCTCCTGGAGTTCTTGAATCCTCAACGGGGCCTTGTTTTTTTGATCATTGATTGTACTTATCCTGCTGTCGCAGGCCTGAAGTTGTACCAGGATTTTCAATTGGTCCTTCACCTGTTGTCCCCCTCATTCATGATAATGTAATGATTTAAAAATTTTCTCGCATATTGCCCATACATAGAAAAACCGCCCCCTTGGATGAGATGATCCTTTGTCACCGGAATGCACCCTGTGGGCAGTTTTATTTACTGCACGCAACAGACCCTTCATCTGTATCGCATAGGGTCTCGCTCCTCTTGAAGAAATTCTACGGTGCCCTCCCAGCCCTTCTTTATCAGGATCTTTTCAAATCGATCTGCAAAGAGCGATAATGCGGTCTTTTCCGTGCGGAAATGGCCCCCGTCAATGAGGGCCATGCCGCGACTTTCGGCCTCCAAGGCATGATGGTGCCCCACATCGCCCGTTATTAGGAGATCGGCACCTGCTTCGGCGGCAACAGAAACAAGACTCCCTCCGGAGCCCCCCACTACGGCAACCCGGTTGATGGGTCGATTCCCCTTGCCTACCATTTTGACGGTCTGAGACCCGAGTTTTTTTTTGACCGCCTCACCCATCTTATCAAGACTTTTGGCTTCCGGGAGCAGGCCGATTCGCCCGAGACCCACCTCACCGGTATTCTTATCGACCCTTTTTTGAAGGGGGGTTGCATTTTGAAGCTCGAAGATTTGGGCCAACATATCGTTGATGCCACCCTGCGAAACATCTAAATTTGTATGGGCGGCAACAATAGATATGCCATCTCTCATGGCCTCAAAAATGACATTTGCAGGAAAGATTTCCACATCGAAATGGGTAAGGGGGGTGAAAATCAGGGGGTGGTGGGTCAGTAAGAGTTGAGCGTTTTTCCGTCGGGCCGTCTTTAGGTTGGCAAGTGTAGGATCAAGGGCTATCGCTATCTTCTGAATGATTTGAGACCGCTGTCCTACCTGTAACCCCGGATTGTCCCAGTCTTCCGCGAGGCCGACGGGTGCTAGTTCTTCCAGTATATCAAGTATATTGCTGAGCTTGGGAAGCATTTTTCACTCGAAAATCCCGATAATGAATGCCATTTGATGATAAAAGAGCCGTGGACCTGTCGGATGATGCCGAAATCCACAGGTCTTTGGAACCGTTAAAGAGAGAAATAACTGCCATCCGGAAAGAAAGGAACAGAGGAACCCGAAAATCGAAAAGGCGCACCAAAGAAGATGCGCCCTTGATTTGTGCATGATGTGTCGTTTGGAATATCACAACAATAGATTTTTTTTTGTGGTCATTGAATAAAATTATTAATGATGGGCCCACCTGGGTTCGAACCAGGGACCTACCGGTTATGAGCCGGTGGCTCTTCCAGCTGAGCTATAGGCCCAAACCATTTGAGGTAAACATAGATAACAGCATGCAGCTTGATCAGCCATTTGTCAAGTGAAATTGCCGAACTAAAAGGAGCTCCAATGCACTTTAGAAATTTAAAAAGCCACGATCCATGCCCGTGCGTTTCGGAAAGCTGAAAGGTCGTAAAATTTTATTGTTCAATAAAGCTCTTCAGTTTCTTACTCCTGCTGGGATGCCGCAATTTCCTCAGAGCCTTTGCCTCGATTTGTCTGATTCTTTCTCTTGTAACACTAAAATCAC
>CAYNYM010000052.1:0-11796 GCA_964401325.1 uncultured Desulfobacteraceae bacterium
TCTGTTCGGGGTCTTCCACATCACGGCGATATATTCGTATGAGATAACTTTCCATAACCATCGGACCCCCTATTCCAGGTCTTTTTTGAGCGTATACGGTGCCCACACAGGTACTGTGGTTTCGGATTAGGCCTTTGCCCATTATCTTTTGATCCACCGCATGACATTTGAATGTAACGCTTGGTGGATTGAGGGTACGCCACCCGCCTTGACAAGACAATATAGAGCATGGAAAGGTCACAAATGAGTCACAAGGACGAAAATTTTTCTTCCGTTTCTGAAGAAGAAAACGTGTGAATTGCAGGAATAGACTAAAATAAGTCCTTTAACATTTTGTTATTTTGATGCTTTTGTGAGATAAGAAGGAGGCTGGCATGGAAAAGGGTAAGTTTCTCTCCTGCTAAACGGGATTGCAGGCATTCGTCTTTCTAAAGGACAAGAGTAAGTTCGCAAGATGAAACCGGTTCAAGCGGCGATAAATAAGATCTCACCCCCTTTACTCCCACGGGTAGTGCCCCGTAAGCGGCTCTTTCAAAAGCTGGATCAAAGAGCCCATTACAGCCTGACCTGGATTTCGGGGATGGCGGGATCAGGGAAAACCACACTCCTGGCAAGCTACCTGGCCGAGAAGGAGATTCCCTGTATTTGGTACAACTTCGACGAAAGAGACGAAGACCTTGGTTCTTTTTTCTATTACCTGGGACTTGCAGGAAGAAAGGCCATACCCCGAAAACGTCCCGCTCTTCCCCTGCTGACTCCCGAATACCTCCAAAATGTCACGGCATTCGCCCACCGCTATTTTGAAGAACTATGCCGCAGGCTGCCCCCGCCTTTTTTTCTCATCTTTGACGATTACCAGAAAATACCACCCTCGGGGCCTCTCCATGAGGCATTTCAAAACGGCATCTCAGTGATTCCACCGGATATTCACGCGGTCGTTCTGAGTAGAACAGACCCTCCTCCCACATTTGCCGGGATGTTGGCCAACAATCGCATGAGGCTCATTGGTGGGAAGGATCTCGGGCTGAATCTTGCCGAGTCGAAAAGGGTCGCTGAAATCACCTCAGGAAAGCGAATACCCCGGAAACTGATGCAGGAAATCCACAGCAAGACCCAGGGTTGGGCCGCGGGCCTCATTCTCATGGCAAAGAGCCTTGAAGCAGGGGATGCCGTGCCCAAGGAACCAAATTTTTTTCTCCCGGAAAAGGTGTTCGCCTATTTTGCAGGCGAACTCTTTGCCGGTGTGGCCAAAACGGAAAAGGCGTTTCTATACAGAACCGCTTTCCTCCCGAGGATGACGGCATCCATGGCAAAGGCCCTGACCGGGAGGGCCGACGCCTCAAGCATCCTGGCCTTACTGGAACGCAATCATCTGTTTACGGAGAAGTATTACTTACAGACACCCATCTATCAATTCCACCCCCTTTTCCGCGATTTTCTGCTCACAAGAGCGCAGGAGGTATTCACGCCCGAAGAGATCCGGCAATTCCGCCAAGAGGCGGCCCACATCCTGGCCCTCTCTGGTTACTATGAAGAGGCAGTGGAGCTGTTTGCAAAGGCAGGCCAAGTGGAGGACCTGGTAGGCCTCATTGAGCAACGGGCCCGGGACCTGATCGAACAGGGCAGAAACCGAACCCTGGAACAATGGATATATAAACTCCCCGAGGGCACCCTTGAAAAGACACCCTGGATGCTCTATTGGCTTGGGGTGAGTTGCCAACACTATTCTCCATGCGAGGCAAGAGATCGGTTTATAACCGCCTTCCACCTTTTTGAGGCGGCAAATGACAGAAAGGGTGTCTACCTCGCCTGGTCCGGCATCGTCGTCAGCACCCTGTACGAATGGAACGATTTCACCCTCCTCGATCCGTGGATAGAATGGTTGGAAAAGGATTTACTTGAGGAGCCCGTCTTTCCCACACCTGAAATCGAGGCCACGGTCACTGTGGGCATGATGTCCGCGCTGATGTTTCGAAAACCCCATCATCCCCAAATGGATCAGTGGACGGAACGTGCCCTGTTTTTGGCGCGGAAATACGGGGATCAGCACCTGAGAATCGAGGCGGCCGACTGGGCCATTACCTACTATTGCTGGGTCGGAAATTTCGGCAGGGCCGAGATCATCAAGTCCGAGGCGGGCAGGCTCATGGAGACTTCCGGGGACTACCCTCCCGGCATGCTTCACTGGAAGTGGTTGGACATCGCCACCCGTATCTTCAATGAAATCATCGATGACGCCACTCTGGAGGAGGTATCGTCGGCCCTCCGCTCCGTGGAAGAAACAGGTCTGCGGGCCTGGGAGCATATGTTTCTCCTCGATGGGGTCTTTATTGCCTTGATGCTTGGGGATTTCTCAAGAGCGGGGGAATTTCTCAAACGGCTCGAACCGATTCTCAACCCTTTAAGATACCACGGTCACGGTATTTTTCACCATTGTGCCGCTCTTTACAACTGGCTCGGAAAAGACGTGAAGAAGGCCCTTGAGCACGAACGCACCGCGGCTGAAATATCAGCCGAAACAGGGCATGTCTTTCCGACAATCGTCTGCAGATACGGACTTGCGCAGATCCTGATCGAGCAAGGAGAACTGGATGAGGCAACGAAAGAACTTGACGCCGTTACCAACCTCTCCCGGGAGACGCGAAGCACCGTCCTTGAATTCATGTGTCTCACGGGAAAGGCCTGGCTTTTACTGAAGCAGGGAAGAGAACAGGACGGCCTGCGGCATCTGAATGAGGCCATGACGCTCGGGCGGAAACACGCCTTTCAAAGCATGGTATGGTGGTGGCACCCCGAAATGATGTCCCGATTGTGCGCCTGGGCGCTTGCAGAGGGCATTGAGATCGACTATTGCCGGAGACTCATCACGGCCCGCAACCTCAAGCTGGAAGACCCACCATACGGATTGGACGACTGGCCTTGGGCCTTGAAAATCCATACCCTGAGCCGTTTCGAGGTCCTGATAAACGGAAGGTCCCCGCAATTTTCAGCAAAGACACAAAAAAAACCCCTTGAACTGCTCAAGGCCCTCATCGCGCATGGAGGAACGGCGGTCGATGCGGAAAAGATCATGGACGACCTCTGGCCAGATGCAGAGGGCGACATGGCCCACAGCGCCTTTTCCACAAATCTGAACCGTCTCCGCAAGATCCTCAGCAAGAGAGAAACCATTCACCTTCACGACGGCAAGCTGACACTGGACCCCGACACCTGCTGGGTGGATACCCGGGCCTTCGAAGCCCTCATCGAAGAGGCAAACGGGCTGTGGGGCAAGGATGGCAACAAGGGGGCCGTCGCCGCATACGAAAAGGCGTTTTCCATATACCGTGGACCTTTTCTGGCCGAAGAACCCCTACAGCACTGGATGGTTCCTCTCCGGGAAAACCTGTCTATGCGCTACCAAAGGTCCCTGATCAACCTGGGAAAGGCCCTGGAAGACCAGGATCGATACGAAAAGGCAATCGAGTGGTACGAAAAAGGCCTGAATGCGGATAATCTCGAAGAGGCCTTTTACAGGCGCCTCATGATTTGCTACCAGAAGCTCGGACGCCATTCCGATGCCGTCAAGGTCTATCGCCGCTGCAAAAAGGCCTTTGCACGGTTCCTCGGCGTTCCCCCTTCGGAAAAAACGGAAAAGATGTTTAAAGAAATCACCCGCTCGATGCCCAAAACCCAGGGCGGAGACATTCCATAAGGTGGATAGACCTTCCAATTGCAACCACATCGATTCAAAATCCGTTGCCCTGTACGGGTGTTACCTCCTGAAAACACCCTCCATGTCCAAGAACCTTCATTTTTTCAATCAGCCATTTACCTCGCTCCGGATTCTTCACATCTCCTTTCAACCACCATATCAAATGGGTAATCACGACTTCCCGAAGAATCGCAGCACCGGAATAATCCTGTGCTCAAGGTACCGGTTTTCCGCCGAGTCCTGTGTCTTGCGTTTGGTGACTGCACTCATAAAATCATCGGGTGACTTATTCATTGACATACAAGACAGAACGCCCTATATTATAATTTTTTAGAAAGCACTTCTTAACAAACAGACATCAGAGAATCATGGTCTGAATGAAGACGCACGTGCAGGACCCTGGCGTAGGCAAGTAAGCGTTCTCTCATTTCAAAGCATAGAAGAAAAACAACCAACAGCGTAGTTAATTATTCGGCAACCCAACCAATACTTCAACTCTATTGACTACGATGTCTATAAATCAAGCCAGACAATCTCTCGATACTAATATTACAAGCACTCAAACCTATCAGGTGACCTTGTGTAAAAAGGGGGCCTGCCGGGATTATGCCCATGATTTCATAGGCGAAGAGCCTCTCTTGATCCGTGTGGAAGGCAGCCCTTATTCTGTTATGATGCGGACCCCAGGGGAAGAGATGCATCATGCCGCGGGTTTTTGCCTCGGACAAGGGCTGGTTGACAGCCGCAATGATTTTTTAACCATCGAGTATTGTCAAGATCTGGATCCAAATGTCATTGATATCAGACTTACACCTGAGCGGCTCGAAAAAATCTCGGATGGCATAGATCGGGGGGGATTTATCAGCCAGACAAGCTTTGGTATTTGCGGCAAGGAGCTTGTGAAAGACCATTACCGGGGACTTTCTCCTGCTGATGACGATGCAAGGATAGGCATAGATAGGGTATTTGATTGTATCGGACTTTTATCCAAACATCAGAGCTTTTATAAACGGACCCGGGGAAGCCATGCCGCCATGTTGATTGATTACAAACTTGAGATCCTGGCCTTTGCAGAGGACGTTGGTCGCCATAATGCCCTTGATAAGGCCATAGGAAAGGCTTTCCTGAATGGGAATCTATCCCAGGCCTTCGTGGCGGTCCTTTCCTCCAGGGTAAGCTACGAACTGGTACAAAAATTAGCGAGAGCCCACTTATCGATTATAGTCAGTGAATCAAGACCTACAGCCCTTGCTGCAGAAATGGGGCACAAGCTGAATATGACGCTTGCCTGTGCGGCGAAAGAGTCGGAACTGATAGTAATCAGCGGAGAGGATCGCATTATAACAGATTAAGGGTGAGGAAAACGTTAGAGTTTCAACCAAGACGGAAGTTACTTTTGGGGCCTTTGCAGGGCAGAGTGAAGAACATCCCTTTCAGATGCTGTTTTGAGTTCTCAAGCCCGTTAAACCCGCATTTTTATTCAATTCTGGGAATAAGACGTCTCTTTCCATCTATATTAATGACATATTGATCGTCCACATCATCCATATAATCGGCTAATGAGAGCACGGCGTTAACACTCAACTTTATGAGATCCTCATCATTTTGGAAATACAGGTCGTCATTCTTCATCACTAATTTTTCCGGGTCAAGCTTGATATCCTTCCCTGTGTTGAGGCGCAGGATCAGTCCATCCCTTTTGATAACATGAAAGACAAAAAGCGCTGTATCTTCATATGGGAAATAGACCTTTTCAACAAAATGTTTATGTTCCTGTTCGAGAAAATACCCGTCCTTATCCCTTTTTATAACCGAGTGAAAGTAGTTGATGATCTTTTGATTCGTAAATTTTTCATTGTCAATGCGCCATACCCCGTTTTTATCGAGTCTGAAAACGGCCTTCTCCTTGGGAATGATCCTTATCGATTTTTGTTCATTTGCCATCATAGCACTCCAATTTGCTGCTGTGTGCTGGCGTCACCTGGCTGGTTTTCCAAGCCCGATTCTACGGACACAAGGGTCCCGATTTTGTTAAATAGCGTTACAGGAAACTAAAGCGATTGAAAGAATAAAGCAAACTAAGGGTGTCAAAAAACAATTACCAGGCACTAATGATCGAAAAGATGAATCAGGGGAAGGTGTTAAGGAGATAGATGAATTGCATTCATTCCTGGAAAATTCAGGCAAACGGGAACATGACGATCTGAAGGAATATAAGCTTTTCAATAAATCTTATTGCCGCGGAGGATCTTATGAGTTCCAGTCGCAATGGGCCCAATCCCATGGTTTCCTCAAACAATCGGACCCCGGAGTTACCGACATATTGCTCACGCAGAGGAATATGAACCCATCTTTCAACTTATTTTCATCTTCTTCTTGTTTTTATTCGGTTTTCTTACTCCATATTTTTTTCAACAAGTTCGGCGATATCCCTTGTCAGGACTTCCTCTTCCTTCCCCATCTCCTTCATTCCGTCTTCGATCATGGTCAGGCAGAAGGGACAAGCAACCGCCACGTTAGAGACGCCCTGCCTCACAATTTCTTCAGAGCGTTCCAGATAGATCCTCTTGCCGATGGTCTCCTCCATCCACATTCTTCCCCCACCGGCACCGCAACAAAAGCTCTCCCGACGGTTTCGCTCCAGTTCCTTGAGCCCGTCTTTTGAAACGGATTTCAGGATAGATCTCGGCTGATCGAAAACGTTATTATACCGCCCCAGGTAACAGGGATCGTGATATGTCAAACCGCCCTCCAGCGATTTTTTCAGTTTGATTTTTCCTTCTCTGACCAGTTGATCAATGAACGCCGTATGATGGATCACATCGTAATTTCCACCCATTTGCGGGTATTCATGCTTGAGCGTATTGAGGCAGTGCGGGCATGCCGTGATGATTTTCTTCACCTTGTAGTTGTTCAAGGTTTCAATGTTTTCTTGCGCCATCGTCTGAAACAACATCTCATTGCCCACACGTCTGGCAAAGTCGCCGGTGCACTTTTCTTCCACACCCAGAATTGCGAAACTAACACCGGCCTTTTGCAAAATCTTGACCAGACTTTTCGCTACTTTCTGGTATCGATCATCAAACGAACCGGCACATCCCACCCAAAGCAGATACTCCACGTCCGGGTCCTCGGCCATCGTCTTGACGCCTAGCCCTTCCGCCCAGTCGGCCCTTTTATCATAACCGATTCCCCACGGGTTCCCGTTACGTTCGAGCCCTTTCATGGCCGGGCTCACTTCCGCGGGATAGGCCTCAGCCATAAGAAATTGCCCCTGTCTCATGGCTATGATTCTGGGCACATGCTCGATGGTCACCGGGCAAACCTCCTCGCAAGCGCCGCAAGTCGTGCATGCCCAGAGGGTGTCTTCTGAGATGACATCTCCAATTAAGGATTTTTGGCTGTTGAGTCCGGCCATCTTCTCCTTGAGTATTTCAACATGCTCCGGATTTCCGTTTTGCCTGATTGCATTTGATAACCTTCCTCTTTTGATGAGGTTATCCGTGTTTTCCAATAGTTCATGTTTCAGGTTATCATTGAATTCAAACAGGCTTAGGGGTTTGTCGGTGGTATAGGCCGGGCAGACCTCCTTGCATCGCCCACATTCAGTACAGGTGTAAATGTCCAGGCCCTGTTTCCAATTGAGCTGATAGATGTGATTGATCCCCAGGGATTCATCCTCCCAGGCCGCCTCGTCTTCCATATCCAGCAGTTTAGGTTTCTCATGACGATAGCCCAAGCTCTTTAGGAAAACGTTGGGAAGCGCGGTAATCACATGGAAGTGTTTGCCTATGGGAAGGATATTCAAAAATGTCAACTGGGTGCAGACGTGAAGCCAAAACATAATCACCAGGATGGTGGCATTGGCTTCGGCGCTCAACCCTGAAATCAAGGTGGAAGCTCCCACCGATATGGGTGTCCAACTAAATTCAGAACCATATTGCGGATTCATGAGGTAATGGATACTGCCCGGGTTGTTGTACAATTGGATTAAATTGTACCGGGCACCGTCCAACAACAGATCGGACACCATCAAAACTCCGATCATCCCCAAGACCAGATAGGCTTCGAAGGTGTTATGCAATCGTTCCGGTTTTATAACCGCCCGACGAACAATCGCCCAGATAACCATCAACAAAACGATTGCTTCCGTGATATCTTTTACAGCGATATACAGATACCCCAGCAAATAGTCTTCACCCAGAAACGGGAGTTGAAATCCTTTGACAAATCCCTCCCCGTATAAGTTCACGCTACGGATCAATAAAATGCAGAATCCCCAGAAGATAAATGCATGCATAAGACCCGAACTTCTCTCTTTTTTTCTTCCGACCAGCCGTCTCTGGCCCAAGGCAAAAACGACTACGCTCGCCACTCTTTCCTTAAGATGGTTCAGTCTGCCGGCAGGTGTAGGTTCCAGTGCCATTAGCAATAGAATTTTTCGGGCCATGGTAGCGCCGAAAACTGCCAGAGCAACAATAATCAGAACAGACATCAAAAGGGGATTCATAGTTACCTCATCAACAAATGTTAAGCCGTGTTAAACCATAGAAATACCGAGTGTTACTGCGGGTATCCGGAGCTATTATTCTCCCAAAACACCTTCAAGGTCACCTTATCAATGCATGTTCCCTCAGGAGCAGGAAAATGCGGATCAAAATTATATATTGCGGCCTAATTTCTGGCTTTTTTGATCTCTTCGCGGAGAATCGGAACCACCTCAAAGAGGTCTCCCACTATACCATAGTCAGCCACGTTGAATATGGGCGCTTCTGGGTCCTTATTAACGGCCAGAATCACTTTAGCCCCCTTCATACCCGCTATGTGCTGAATGGCTCCAGAGATACCGAATGCCATATAAAGGGTCGGGGCAACAATTTTACCGGTTTGCCCGACTTGCTTATAATGCGGAAGGAAACCGGCATCTACCATGGCACGGGAAGACCCGACAGCCGCTTCTAAATCTGTGGCCAATTCTTTTACAAGATCGACACCCGTTTGATCCTTAGCGCCCCGTCCCACCGAGACGACGACGTTGGCATCGGAAAGATCGATTTCACCGCTTGCTTCCGATAATATTTCCTTGATAACGGCCTTTAGATCAGGTGCCGGGGTGGAAAGCTTGACGACGTTTTCGGTTCCGGTGATTCCCTCCGTGGCTTCAAACGCGCCCGCTCTGACAACTGCCACCAGCTTTTCGCTATTGACTTTGACGCGCTGAAGCACTTTATTTGTGATGGCGGGTCTTATCACTTCGATTTTATCACCCTCGAGCATCACGTCTGTAATATCAGTGGCACACGCGGCATCCAGTTGAGCCGCGACCCTGGGGGTGATGGCTTTACCGCTTTCGGAGAAACCGGCCCAAACCATGTTGGCATCAAATTGGTTAGCGGCATCGACCACGCAAGATGCATATGGACCGGCAGAAAATAGTTCAAGACTGGCATCATCCGCAATGTACTGCGTATCGGACCCTGCATTTGCCAGGTCGGAGCTAAGAGCTTCGATATTACTCCCGATCGCCACCACTGCCGTTTCTGCTCCAATGGCTTTTGCTTTTGATAAGAGCTCAGCTGTGCTGCCCCTTAATACACCTTGCTTGATATCTGCTATAACGAGTACTTTTGTCATTGTATTTTCTTCCTTGTATGCGTGTTATTAGTATCCAATGATGGTGATAAAGGATATCTTGAACCGGCTATAAAACCTTTGCTTCATTGGCCAAAAGATTAACGACCTGGGCTGTTATTTCAGCAGCATCGCCTTCAAATTTTTGCCCGCCTTCTCGTTTTTCCGGTTCAATTAATTCTACAACCTGCGATTTTAGGCTGGCGCCTCCCACCTCATCATACGAAGTACCCAGTGCAGCCAGATCAATGACATCGATGGCCTTTTTCTTTGCCATCATGATGCCGCGCGTTGCGGGCAGTCGAGGCTCATTAATACTGACATCAACCGTAACTACGGCCGGCAACTCCATTTCAACGATTTCGGTTCCGCCATCACCCAATCGGGATACTTTAATGTGCTGCTCGTCAATCACTTCGATTCCAATTACATTACTCACACAAGGCAATCCCAAATACTCTGCCAAAATAATCCCGGTTTGGCCGTTATCCGTATCTTGGGCTTGTTTGCCGGTGATAATAAGGTCATAGTCTCCCTTTTCGTAAGCCTTTTGCAAGACTTTAGCGTAGACATACGAATCCGCTTCGCCCAGTGCCGGATCATCAATATGAATCCCCTTTTCAATCCCCATGGCGTAACATCTGCGGATCATGTCGGTATTATCGCCGCCCCCTACGCTCACCAAGGTTGTTTCCGCGCCGTTATTCTCCTTCAATTGGACACAGGCTTCCACAGCACTTTCGTCCCAGGCGTTTATGACATACTGTAGCCCTTCTTCAACAAGGGCACCGTTATCCACATGCATGTTCAATTCCACATCAACCACTTTTTTTACTGTTGTGAGAATTTTCATATTGTCCTCCAAATCATTGATTTTTTTGGTTCGGCCGTTTCAGGTAACTTGCTGACCCACTATGACCAGAACGGAATATGTCAATAAGAATACAACATTGTTTCCGTCAAACCAGCCTCAGGTTCGGAATAAGGTGAGGGAAACGCGAGGGCTTCGCTTAAAACAAAAGCTGCCTGGGCATACGATATAGAGCAGAGCGCAAAGTTTTCCTTACATTTATTGCACCCCTTAGAGGCGTTTTCCAGAATGGAATTTATCCCTTTCCTTATTCCTCTTTCAACAAATCCACCAGCGTTCTTCTTTAGCTCAGAACAGTATCATGCACATAGGCCATAATGAACGCAAAATAATTTCTCTTTTTATTTTTATTTAATCTTTTAAAAAACCCCTTATTTCTTTTTACTCTTCCTAGCAATGGTTCTTTCTTCCTCAGGAATAGGAGGCGGAACAGGTTTTCCTGTAATCTCCGTCACCGCACCAAAGCGGGGGGGGCAAACTTCAAAGCAAGTTCCACATTTTATGCATTTGTCCTGGTCTATGACATGGATCCGGTTCTTGCCTCCTGAAATCGCCCCTGCTGGGCATCTCCTGGAGCAAATCATACAGGCCTGACATTTTGCCGGATCGATATAGTAGGAGACGACTTCACGAAATAATTCGTCGATTTCGTCACTCGTGAAAAGTCCGTCATATTCTCCTTCGTTTTTAAGACGTGACTCCAGCTTCTCCTTTTTGACCATCTTGATGTAGGGGATCAGCTTCGAAATTTCTTGAATTTTAGACTTCAATTCCTTTTCATTTATTCCTTCGCTCTTGCCAAGTGGTCCCAACTTTTCCACCTGATTGCTGAAATCATTCATCGTTTCGGCAAAAAGGATCCCATCACCGGCAGACATAAATCCGATCCTCAGTCTCTCCGGGTTCAGCCCTACGTATTCCAGTATTTTTCGACATAGAAGCACCATGTTCAGAGCATGGTAATTTCCATGAGTAATATAATTACATTCATTGAGACGGCAACCGCCAATATACACCCCATCCATTCCATTTGAGAAGGCTCTGAGCACAAATTCCAGGTCGACTCTACCGGAACACATGACGCGAATAAGCCTGATTTCAGTTTTATATTGCAGTCTGGAAACTCCAGCCAGGTCAGCAGCCCCGTACCCTCACCAATGGCATACAAAACCTAATAGTTTTGGTTTAAATTTAAGTCCTGAACTCATTCCTTATTGCCTCCTTTGTCACTCATCCCGGCAAGATTCATTCGTATACTTCTAGACATCGCCAACCGCCGCATCGATTTGTTCTATGATCTCCTCCTCTGGAACCACCGCATCAATTTGTTCTATGATTGCCCCCTCCGGAACCGCCGCATCGATTTGGCTCAAGATCTCTTTATCGGTAAAGTGCTTCAGTGAAATAGCACCTGTTGGACACTTTGCGTTGCAGAGCCCATCTCCCTTGCAGATGACAGGGTTGACCACGGCCTTTTTGCCCTGTCGCGTCTCACGAAATTCTATGGCACCATATGTACAGGCCGAGATACATGCCCCACACCCCATGCACTTCCCCTCATCCACCTCGCAAACAGCACCTGAGACTGTCACGATATCAT
>CAYNYM010000053.1:0-11704 GCA_964401325.1 uncultured Desulfobacteraceae bacterium
ACACGGGTTTGCAAAAACCAATCCCGTCACCCCGGTGGATACGAGCCGGCCCGGTGTCTTCGTGACCGGGGCCTTTCAGGGGCCCAAGGATATCCCCGAGACCGTGACCCAGGGAAGCGCGGTGGCCGCAAGGGCCATGGCCCTGCTGGGGGAGGCCAGGGGAACCGAGACGACCGTCAGGGAACTCCCCCCTGAACAGGGTGTGGATGGGGAGGAGGCAAGGATCGGGGTCTTTGTTTGCCATTGCGGGATCAATATTGCCCAGACCGTAGATGTCCGGGATGTGGTGGAGGATGTAAAGACCCTGCCCGGCGTGGTCCATGCAGAAGACCTCCTGTATGCCTGCGCACAGGACAGCCAGGAGAAGATCAAGGTCCTGGTCCGTGAAAAGGGACTCAACCGGGTCGTGGTGGCCAGTTGCACGCCCAGGACCCATGAACCCCTTTTCCAGGAAACCATCCGGGACGCAGGCCTGAACAGGTATCTCTTCGATCTGGCCGATATCCGGGAGCAGTGCGCCTGGTGCCATATGGGGGACAATGAAAAAGCGACGGAGAAGGCCAAGAAAATCGTCCGGATGAGTATAGCCAAGGCCCGGAATCTCCAAGCCGTCATATCGGATTCCGTCCAGGTCACCCACGGTGCCCTTGTGATCGGCGGCGGTGTGGCCGGCATGACGGCCTCCCTCTCACTGGCGGGTCAGGGCTATGATGTCCATCTGGTGGAAAAGGAGGACCGGCTCGGCGGAATCGCTTCCGGCACCTATTACACAATCGATCATGTGGACGTCCAGGCCTACCTAAAAGAGACCATCGGTCGGGTGAAGGCCCATCCCGGGATCTCCGTTTACGAGGGTGTAACGGTGGACCACACCGACGGGTTTGTGGGAAATTTTACTACCACCCTCTCGGACGGGAAGACCTTCGAACATGGTGTCGTAATCATTGCCACGGGGGCCGTTCCCTACAAACCCTCCGAATATCTCTATGGAGAGAATGACGCCGTCCTGACCCAGAGGGAACTCGAGGCCAGGCTTCAGGCAGGAGAGCACCGAAGGGGTGATGCCTTCGTGATGATCCAGTGTGTGGGTTCCAGGGAAGAGCCCTACAATATCTGTTCCAGGGTGTGTTGCCGGGATGCCATCAAAAATGCCATCAGGATCAAAGAAAATGACCCGGGAGCACAGGTCTTCATCCTCTACAGGGATATTCGAACCTACGGGTTCACGGAGGTCTATTACCGCAGGGCCCGGGATCTGGGCGTCCTGTTTATCCGCTATGACGTGGACCGGAAACCGGATGTGCTTCCGGACGGCACCGGACTGCTCGTAAAGATCTTTGACCCCATGCTCAACCAGGAAGTGGAAATTCCGACCGACTACGTGATCCTGTCGACCGGATTCCGACCCCATCCGAGCAGCGAAGAAATCAGCAAAAAGTATAAGCTGACCCTGAACTCGGACGGTTATTTCCTCGAAGCCCACGTGAAGCTGAGACCCGTGGACTTTCCCTCGGAAGGGGTCTTCCTCTGCGGTCTGGCCCATGCCCCAAAAAACCTTGACGAAGGGATCAGCCAGGCCCTGGCGGCGGCCGGAAGGGCCGGGGTCCTGCTCTCAAAGGAAAAACTGGGGGTCTCCGGAACCATCGCCAAACACAACCGCCAGACATGCATGTCCTGCCTGACTTGTCTGAGGATCTGCCCCTTTGGGTCACCCTATATCGATGAGGATGGAAAGATCAGCCACAACGAGATCAAATGCATGGGGTGCGGGATCTGTGCCGGGATCTGCCCTGCCAAGGCCTTTCAGGTCAACAACTTCAGGGATGACCAGATCCTCGCCATGATCGATGCGCTGACGGAGGAAATCCCGGCGGACTATGACAAAGGAACGATGAAGATAGCGGCAGGGGCGGAAGGATAAGCGTCGAACCGGCGCCGAGCTCTGTGGCCTCGCCCCCCCAGCAAAGAGCGGCATGCAATCAGAACGAAATATGACATGAAAGGGGTATCTCTTCATGAAGGAACAAGCTATGAAAACCCTGCAGGAACAAGAAAAGATGATTGAAGCACCCCGGGAGGTGCCGACAAAATGGGAACCCAACATCCTGGCCTTTGCCTGCCACTACTGCGCCTTTGCAGCAGCGGACCTGGCCGGTGTGATGCGACTCTCCTACCCGACCAATGTGAAAATCATACGCCTGCCCTGTACCGGAAAACTGGACCACTCCTATGTGCTCCGGGCCTTTGAGAGAGGAGTGGACGGTGTTTTTGTCACCGGGTGACTGGAGGGTCAATGTCATTTCCTGGAAGGAAATACAAGAGCCCGAAAACGCGTCGACTATCTGAAGACACTGCTACCCAATGTCGGTATTTCCCCGGAGCGTTTGGAAATGTTTAATCTTTCCGCCGCCATGGGGCCCCAATGGGCTGAAAATTGTCGCGCCTTTACGAAAAAAATCAAGGCATTGGGACCTGCCCCGATCTGGGCGGCGGAGAGAAGGACGCAAAAAAGGAGTCACGGATCATGATCGTTGGAAAGCAGAAGCCCTTTGATGAGATTTCGGACATGATCAGGGGCTACGGCAAGGTCCTGGTATTCGGTTGCAATACCTGTGTCGCGATATGCCATGAGGGCGGGAACAAGGAGGCCGAGATCCTCGCCTCCCTCCTGCGCATGAAGGCGAAACAGGCGGGAATGGATATCGAGATCCTCTCAGGAGGTATCGAACGACAATGTGAGCACGAATACTTCGAGCAGGCCCGGGACCTCATCGAGTCCGTGGACGCCGTGCTCTCCCTGGCGTGCGGCGCAGGCGTCCAGTTTCTGGGGGAAAAATTCCCCCACAAGACCGTGTTGCCGGGGCTGAACACGACCTTTGCGGGCGTCGTCGACGCACCGGGTTTCTTCTCGGAACGCTGTCAGATGTGCGGCAATTGCATCCTGCATCTGACCGGGGGCATTTGTCCCATTACCCAGTGCGCCAAGTCTCTGATGAACGGACCCTGCGGGGGAACGAACCATGGAATGTGCGAAATCAATCCGGATATTCCCTGTGCGTGGTACAGGATACACGAGCGTTTGAAGGCCCAGGGAAAATCAGACCTGATGGACGCCTTTATTCCTCCCAAAGACTGGAGTACATCCCGGGACGGGGGTCCCAGAAAACAGATCAGGGAGGACCTTGCGTAATGAGCGATTTCAAATCGGGAAGTCATCTTGAACGTCTGCTGAGAGCGGGACATTTTGTCTTTACCGGGGAGTGCGGCCCCCCGGAGGGAGCGGATGTGGAACGCCTGAAAGAAAAGGCCCGGCACCTGAAGGGATGTGTGGATGCGGTCAATGTGACGGACAATCAGACCGCCGTGGTGCGCATGGCCAGTTGGGCGGCCTCATTGATTCTCCTGCAGGAAGGCCTGGAGCCCAACTTTCAGATGGTCTGCAGAGACCGAAACCGGCTTGCCATGCAGGCCGACATTTTGGGCATCTATGCCCACGGCATACGCAACATGCTCTGCCTTTCCGGGGATCATCAAAGTTTCGGCGATCATCCTGACGCAAAAAACGTCTTTGATCTGGATTCCATGCAATTGATCTACACCGTCAAGAGCATGAGGGATGAAGGCAGATTTTTGAGCGGCAAAGAACTTCAGGTCGCACCCAGGCTCTTCATCGGCGCCGCGTCCAATCCCTTTGCCGAACCCTTTGATTTCAGGGTCCGCAGGCTGGCAAAAAAAATCGCTGCAGGGGCCGACTTTGTTCAGACCCAGTGCATCTACAACATGGAGCGGTTTCGTGAATTCATGAAACAGGTCGTGGACCGGGGACTCCATGAAAAATGTTATATTCTGGCGGGCATTACGCCGATGAAAAACCTGGGGATGGCCCGTTATATGGCCCGAAATGTACCCGGGATAGACGTCCCGGACAGCCTGATAAAAAGGCTTGAGGGGGCAGGCAAAGGAAAGGTGGCCGAGGAGGGCATCCGATATGCCCTTGAACAAATTGAGGAGATGAAGGAGATGGAAGGGATTTCCGGCGTCCACCTCATGGCCATTGAATGGGAGCACAGGGTGCCGGAGATCGCTGAGAGGGCCGGCATGCTGCCGAGACCCAGTAATTAGATCCCTGGTATCCGTTGATTGTCATCCGGAAAGACATGGTTTCCGGATGGAGCGATCCGTCCCGCCCTGCGGGACATTCACCAATCCGGTCAATGAAGGCGGGTTACCCCGGATCACGGCGTATTCAACCCTCCTTTCAGTGGGCGAGGCAATGGCTTGAGGTCTATAGCGAATACCTGATTTTTCCCCAATCCCTTGGCTCGGTACAAGGCCTCATCGGCCCTTTGGATCAGATCTTCCAAATCTTGTGCCCCTCTCTCGGGGTAGGCCCTTGAAACCCCGCAACTCAACGTTACGGATATATTGTCCTTGCCACCGGAGGATATCCGAAGTTTCTCGACGGCAGCTCGAAACCGTTCCGCAACCTTAACGGCATCCTTCAAATCTGTCTGAGGCAGAATCATTGCAAATTCTTCACCGCCGTATCTTGCCACAATATCGGATGCCCTTGCCTCCCTTGTCAGGGTCTCTGCCAGCTTCTTGAGCACCCTATCGCCCTTCTGATGACCAAAGGTATCATTGACTACCTTGAAATTATCAATATCACTCATCACCAGAGAGACAGGATAACCGTAACGTCTTGATCGGTTCCATTCCTTGCGAAGCACCTCGTCCAGAAATTGCCGGTTGAAAAGGCCGGTTAAACCGTCCTGGGCAGCCATTTTTTTTAATTTTCTGTTTGCATTTTCAAGCTGTGCCGTAAGCCTTTTTTCCCGTTCAAAGGCCTGAAGCAGTTGGTGCTTCGTTGCCTCATTCGACAGCGTAATACTAGCAATTTCCTCATTGGCCTTGCGAATCATTTCATGATAAGTCGCCTCGGTTTCCACCGCAATGTTGAATTGTTCCGCGATCTCCACAAGTTGCTGATGCATATTTTGGAGCAGCAAATCCGACTGATCCGGGGAGAGGTTGAACAACCTTTGACAGCACTCCGTATAGGTCTGAATACTGTGCCGCTTTCTTCCAAGGTAAAAGATATCGCCGACCAGAGAGCTTAAATAGACTATTTGGGCAAGGACGCCATCACCCACAGCAATGCATTCCGGGTGTGGTTCGTCATGATGGCATTTCACGGCAAGGACAAGGTTCTCAGGCAGATTCCAGCGCTTGGCAAGAAGCCGCCCGGCTTCCACATGATCGATGCCTATGATTTTTTCCTCCTCACTCAGGGGGATTCTCCCATTGTGTTCCAGTGTTTTCAAAAGCCCTGAGGCCTTTTCCGGGTCATAGTTGAACAGGGCAATCAAACCGATGTCGTGAAGAAGACCGGCGGTGAAAGCATCTTCCCTTTTCCTGTGATCTATGAAGTTGCAAAGCCCACGCGCTGCAATGCCCGTTATGAGCGACCGCTGCCACGTCTTTGACAGAAAGTATTTGTTATTTGGAGGCAACAGGTTCAGGACGCCTATACCAAGGGCGATATTTCGCAAGGAATTCAAGCCAAGAAACACGACAGCCTGGTCGATATTGGCTATCTTTGCCGTGAACCCATAGATCGAAGAGTTTGAGATCCTCAAGACGGCCGCGGAAAGACTGACATCTCTCTTTATGACCTCCGCCACCTGAGATGCGTCTGAATCCTCTCCCTGGCTGAGATTCAACAAATCGGCAACGGCTCCGGACAAAACCGGAAGATCTTTACCGCTCTCTATCCACTGATGAATCGGCATGCTCATGCCCTTTCTCCAAGAATCACCTATTTCTGGACTGGAAACTCCCCTGTATCCGTATCTTATTTAGCAATGGGCGCAGATTGGGCCGCCCAGGGCCTTGAAGAGGCCCAATATTTGCGACAGGCTTGGGCCCGACGGCATTGGCCTCCCCGTATAAGCCGTTTTTTTGATAATGACTATAATATTATCGGTATGTGAGGGCTTTAACTTGAGCTTTCCAGTGGACGAATTTGAGGTCCCAGGGGAGCGGCAAATCGCCGGGCATGAAGACGACACCTTAAAAAAATGCCCCACGGCCGAAGCACAAGGATTGCCATCCTTTTCACGCTGCCCCATAGAACGAAAGACCCACCTCCTTCGCATTGATAACACTCGGTGCGGCCTTGGGGGGATGTTCCCCCAGAAAGGCCGAAATATCCTCCTCTCCCCAGACCGGATATCCCATCAGCATGCCCGCCACATTCAAGGCCGCCAGGGTTCCCATGCCTTCCCGGGTCCAGCTGGTCGCGGAACCCAGATGGGGGACAATGACGACGTTTTCCAGGTCCTTGAGGCCCGGTTTCATGTCGGGTTCGTCTTCAAACACGTCGAGCGCTGCCCGAAAATCCGGGTGATCCCTGCAATGGGCGACAAGGGCGGTCTCGTCCACCAGGGGGCCCCGGCTGGAATTGACCAGAATGGCATTTTCCTTCATCTGCGAAAGCCGCTCGGCATCGATCAGGTGCCGGGTGGTCTGATCGAGCACCGTATGAAGGCTGACCACATCGGCCTCCCGGAGCACCTGTTCAACCGTCCGGGCGCGAATACAGGACAGGGGCGATTCCCCACGGGCCTCGAGAAAGGCGCTGTAGGCGGTGACATAGTCCTCAAGGGATTTATTCGCATGAAGGTCGTAGTAGATCAGATCCATCTTATGCCCTTCCACCATCATGCGCGCATAGGCAGACCCGATACGCCCGGCACCGATGACGCCCACCACCTTCCTCCACAAGAGTTCCCCGAGGAAAAGATCCGGGAGCCAACTCTTGTATCGTCCTTTACGCATATAACCGTCCCCCTCGACGATCCTCCGGGCCGCGGCAAAAGTCAGACCCACAGCCATCTCGGCCGTTGTTTCGGTCAGAACGCCCGGGGTGTTGCCCACCCCGATGCCCCGCGCGGTGGCGGCAGCCACATCCACATTGTTATATCCCACCGCGTAATTGCTATAGGCGCGCCCGCCAGCATGCTTGAGGGCCAGGAAAAGTCCCGCCCCCCAGGTCTCGGTCAACTGACCGATAACCCCGTCACACCGATCGCCCATTGCCGCCGTGATCTCCTCCTCGCTCAAGATGTCCGTCGCCATAAAGACTTCCACGCGGCAGTCGGCCCGTGTCAGGACTTCCAGCCACCGTTTTCCGGGAAGGTCCATTGTCACGATCACACGGTATCTTCCCGACGGATTGTGAACCATCCATGCCTTTTCGCCAAGCATTGGTCTCTCCTTTCTTTTCGCAAGCCATTGAATGCAACAGAAAGATCTCAGTCACTCCCTGCCCGCGCAGCGCGGGTGAGCTCGCAATGATGCCAAAAAAACAAAACAGGCCACCCATTTTGTTTTGTAAAATTTTTCCCCGAACCCTCCATTTTGCCGTAAATTTTTTCTTGACAACAAGACCCGATATTTGTATTTTGAATTCAAAATACAAAATTCACCATGCAATTGTCAATGGCTCTTTCTATTTTTCACCTCATTTTCACCTGTTTTTGAACTTTCCCGGAGCGACAGTCCCGTAGGGAGCCGGCGAACTGAACCGTAGAGCATTTTGGACCAAAGGACCGGATTTCTATGAGCGAAATAGACACGTCATCATTGGCCTTTTGAAAGGGATGAACAATGGATATCTCTTTTTAAAAGGCCGAGCGCATACCTAAACGCTAAGATATCAGATCGGAGGAAAAGGCGAACATGCCGAAGTTGGGTGCCAACCACGAAAATCTCGACACCGTGATATACAATGAAATTAAAGCGCGCATATTGGACCGAAAGCTCCTCCCCGGAGACAAAATATACCAGGACAGGCTGGCCCAGGAACTTGGCGTCAGTCGAACGCCTCTGGTGAATGCCCTGAAATATCTCGAACGAGAAAAACTCATCAAGGCTGTTCCCCGTCGAGGATATTTTGTCCGTCAGTTTACAAAAGAGGAGATGATCTCCATTTTTGAATTGCGAGAGGTGCTGGAAGGCCTAGCGGCCAGACGGGCATCATCCCTTATTACCGATGCCCAGATCAAAAGAATCAAAGACTTCTTCAGAAACTTCAAAGAAATGAATGACCTTTCCGATTTCAAGGCCTATGCCAGAGAAGACCGACGCTTCCATAACTTCGTGGTCGAAGTGGGCAGCAAAGAGTTTCTGAGAAGTATCCTGGAAAGCTATAACGTCATCGCCTTCAGCTATCAGATCGATGGGTCCGAGGGGCTGGTCAGACCTCCCGGTGAAACCATCCGGGAACACCAAGCCATCATCATGGCAATCTGCAAAAGAGATCCCGACAGGGCCGAAGGATATATGCGAAACCACCTCAGGAAATCTCTGAATCAGCTCAGGCAGAATCACACTTAGGGGAAGCAGCAGGGAAATAGAATAGATCATTTAAACTGGAGACTTTTGCCGTGCAGTACCGCACCCTAGGCAGATCGGGGTTGAAGGTTTCCAAACTCGTTTTGGGCACCATGAATTTCGGCGACCCTACAGAGAGATCTGAGTCCCTAAGGATCATCGCCGGGGCCCTGGATGCGGGTATCAATGTCCTGGATTGTGCCGATGTCTATGCCGGAGGTGAGAGCGAAAGGATCATTGGAGAGGCCCTGAAAGGTAACGGGAAGAGAAGTAAGGTTCTTCTCATTTCAAAGGTGTTCATGAGAACGGGTGACGGGCCGAACGACGCGGGCAATACAAAGCACCACATCCTGGAGGCCTGCGAGAGCAGCCTGCAGCGCCTGAGAACAGACCATATCGACCTCTACCTCCTACACCGAACAGACTTCGATGTTCCCCAGGAAGAAACCCTCAACGCCCTGGACCATTTGATCAAACAGGGAAAAGTCAGGTACATCGGATGCTCGACCCATCCTCCCTGGAGAACGGTCGAGGCCCTTTGGATCGCGGAAAAATACCATTTCCCTAAATTCACCTGCGAAGAACCCCCTTATAATCTGCTGGATCGACGCGCGGAAAACGAGATTATCCCCATGTGCAGGGCCTATGACCTAGGCGTTATCTCCTGGTCTCCCCTGGCCCAGGGTGTACTGGCGGGCCGTTACACGAATGATAAGAACTTTCCTCCCGGCAGTCGCGGCATGCAAAAGGCGATCTACGCGGAACGAATTACCCGAAAGGGGATCGAGGCGGCCCTTGAGTTGGCCCAAAGAGCGCAAGCGAAAGGCTGCAGCACCACCCAATTGGCAATAGCCTGGGTCCTTCACCAACCGGGGATCACCGGAACCGTCATCGGTCCGAGGACGGTTGCCCACCTAAAAGATCTACTTCCTTCGGCAGATCTGAACCTGGACGAAGAGGACCTGGATTTCTGCAACAAGCTGGTCTCCCCCGGCACCCATGTATCCGATCATTTCAATACCGCCGGTTGGGTGAAATGATGACTAACCGCAGGGCATAGTCCCTCGAATAATGAATCCTGGCCCGTATGACCGGCCTTTGATTAACCACAAAGGGATTTTGCCTACAGCAATTTAAACGGATCATGGAGTAATGGAAAACTGGAGTGATGGGGTGAAGAGAAAACCTTCTGCTCGCCGATAAAGGCATGGGATAAACGCAAGTTTAAAAAATTCACGGCCGCTTAAAGTTTTTCCAATATGTCAGCACTCAAATCCCGCTGAAGACGGGATCTTCGCCCGGCAATGAGGACTAAGTTTTCCATGTTAACCTGTTAAAAAGATAGAGGCAGGCCCATGGACGATTTGATCATTTGTATTGCGCCCTGCCCGGGTGAAAACCAGGAGGAGAAGTTCCCCGGCACACTGAATGTGGCGGAAGAGTGTCTCCGCTCTCATGACGCCGGGGCATCCATCGCCCATCTTCATGTCCGTGACGAGGAAGGCCTTCAAACAACGGATACGGACCTTTTTTCCGATCAGGTGCAGGCCGTCCGCAAGGCTTCGGAAATGATCATCGAGGGATCCACCGGGGGGACGCCGGAACACAGCCTGGCACAGCGGTGTATCTCCGTAACCGTCCCCGGCATCGAACTGGGGTCCCTGAACCTGGGCTCGGTCAACATGGCCGGAGGCGTCTATCAGAACCCCATGTCCGATATTCGGTATTATGCCGCCGAATTGAAATCCCGCGGGATCAAGCCGTCCATGTGTGTCTTTGATCTTTCCATGATCCACAATGCCGCAAGGTTAACAGAGGAAGGTCTGCTGGAGGGGACCCAGATCTTCAATCTGATATTCGATGTCCCGGATGCCCTGCCCTACTCCCCTGAGGTGTTGAACTTTTTCTCGGCGCAACTCCCCAAAGATGCCGTCTGGTTTCTCACACGGCACCACGCCCGGGGCTGGCCCGCTTTCAAGGGTGCGCTTGAACGCGGCGGTCACGTCCGCGTCGGCTACGAGGACGGACCCTTTCTGGCGACGTGCGAGCGAGCGCGTTCCAACGCCGAACTGGTTGAGGAGATTGTGACGGCCGCCCGTCAGGCGGGCAGGAAAATCGTCGGCCCGAATAGGGCACGGGAAATCCTCGGCATGGGTCCGGTTAACCGAGCCAAACCATGAGTGTTGAACGAAAAAAGACGGGAAAGGAGGGATAAAACAGGCATACCAAAACATCAGGGAGCCCTCATCAGGGCCTATGATCTAAAACCTTTTTTACTGAATCGGTTTTCACGCCATTCCATTTGTTAACTTATTCAGAAACGGAGGGAACTATCATGAAAAAGGTTCTGCTGGTTTGTCTTGTCATTCTTTTGGCCGGGGCCACGCTCACCTATGCCGCCGGTAAAGAATTTCCCAAAAGAAACATCACCGATGTGGTCGTCTGGGGTGCAGGTGGTGGAACCGATACCTGTAACCGCATCATCACCGCGGAGATGTCCAAATTTTTGGGCGTCAATATCAACGTCATCAACAAAACCGGCGGCGTGGCCGGGTCGGTGGGAATGAGCCATGCCTACAGCAGGCCCCATGACGGCTACACGCTGTGCGGCCTGTCCGAATCCAATGTCACCGCCGGGGTCCAGGGCGGCTGGGATAAAAAATTCGATGTCTGGGATACCTTTATTGTGGGTGGCTCTCCGGACGTCATCTCCGTGACTCCCAAAACCCCTTACAACACCCTCGAGGACCTTATTGAGGCCGCCAAGAAAGACCCCAACAGCATCAAGGCAGCGGCCAGCGGTGCCGGCTCCATCCACCATCTGAACCTGCTGGCCGTGGAAAACGGCTCCGGGGCGGACTTCAACTTCATTCCTTATAAAGGCTCGGCCCCTAGCCAGAACGCAGCCATGACCGGCGAGGTCTCGGTCGTCGTAACCTCCCTGGCCGAACAGCAACAACTCCTTCGGGGCGGAAAACTGCGGGCCTTGGGCATGTTGATCCCGGATGCATTCACGGTCGAAGGCCTGGGAACCATCCCGAGCAGCTTTGACGCCTATCCCGGATTGTCCAAGTACCTGCCGATTTCTCAGGCCATCGGATTCGCGGTTCCGGCCGGCGTACAGGAAGAAGCCAAGGCCGTTCTCAGGGATGCTTTCCAAAAAGCCATGGAAACCGAAAAAGTAAAGAAATGGGCGAAGGATAACTACTACCTGCTTTCGGGAAAAACAGGGGCCTTTGCATGGTAGTCGGTATCAAGAAATCCGGTTGCTCCCGGAACCCTGATAATTTCCATCCCGGCATATTTT
>CAYNYM010000054.1:0-11594 GCA_964401325.1 uncultured Desulfobacteraceae bacterium
GACTTCGAAACCGATCCCGCAACCATTTCTTTGAGAACGGCCTCTCCCTTGTCCCACTGCCCGCGAAGAGCGTATATTTGGGCGAGAGCGACATAGGGGGCCGGCAAGGTGGGATCCAGGGCGGCGGCCTTTTGGTAGGCCTGTTCCGCCCGGTCGAGGTCGTTCTTCAGCCGGTAAAGACGGGCGAGAGAAATATGGGCCCCGTAATGTTTGGGGTCCAGGGCGGTGGCCTTTTCAAGGGTTCCTATGGCGGAATCGATCCCTTCGTCATGAAATTGAATAAGCCCAAAAATCGCAAGTGCCTCCGCGTCATCAGGGGATTTCGACAGAACCCCTTCGACTCTTTCCCTGGCCTCTTTGTTGTTCCGGGAGAAGAGAAGCATTTGAGCCAGTTTCAGCTGGGCCTTCAGATTGTCCTGATTGACGGATGCGGCGCGGGAGTAAGAGTTATAGGCCTCCTTTGGCTGTTTTAGTCTGAAATAAACCTCTCCCAGTTCATAGTGGGCCGCATCGTCCTGGGGATCCAGCTTGAGGGCATTTTTAAATTCAAGCACGGCGCTCTTGAGTTCGTTTTGCTCGACGTACAGTCTTGCCCTTTCAAGGTGTTCAGCCTTCTTCTCTTCTTCTGACGCACATCCCGGGCTCATGAAAAAAACAAGAATCAGAAGGACCCCAATGAGCCGTTTTCTTATTTTTATGACATTCATTTCCAATGATTACCCCCCATGCATTAACGGGATAAAAATTCAATCGGCACTCTGTGAGGAATCTTTAATAAAGGCCTTTGGGTGCGTCAAAGGATGGTGTTTTTCACCAATATTTTTCATATTGAGCAATCTCTTTCACCCGGATCAAAAGCAAAGACGGTAATTTTGACACAGCCTTCCCCTGATGTAAATCCTTTCCGGTAGACCCGGGGCATCTTGCCGTTTTTCAAGACCACCCCTTATGACCTGAAAGGTCGCCGGCATGCCGGCCTTCAACACCCCCATGTCTTTATCGAAACCAAGGAGTGCGGCCCCGTTCAGGGTGGCGCATTGAACGGCCTTTTCAAGGGAAAAGCCCGCCTTCATCAGCAAGCCCATTTCCTCTCTGACGGCATGGCCATGATGCACCCCGGGGCTCCCTGAATCGGTCCCCACCGCAACGGTGACCCCCAGTTCCCCGGCGAGCCTGATTTGATCGAGGTGGTGATCGAGGGTGCGTCGGGCCGTATCGGCCTCCCGGCTGCCGCGTGGAAGGATCCGGGCATAGGCACCCATGGTGATCGCTGTGGGAACCCAGGTCACCCCACGGTCTCGCAGGCGCAGGAGGTTATCCGACCCCATAAAAAAACCGTGCTCTATGGAATGGCATCCCGCCTCGACGGCCTCTTTCACGGCTTTATATCCGTTGGCGTGGACCATGGTTTTCAGTCCGAGTTCCTCTGCCTGCTTCACCGCCGCTTTCAATTCACCGACACGGAACTGAACCGGGGTCTCTTTCCCAAATACCGTGAGGCTGTTGATCCCCGAGTTCACAATCTTGATGACATCACTCTTCCCGCCGCGCATTCGAATGGATTGGGCCAGGGTGCAGGCATCCAGAGGGGCGCACCCCACCAGCCTCCCGTAGCGATCCGAAGCATGCCAAGCCTTCCCGGCGCACCGCAGTAAAACCGGGAGACCATGCCGGTTCAAAAATTCCCGGCGGTACCGGTGGGCATATCCCCCGTAATCCCCGGCGTCCCTGACGGCCAGGATACCGCAGGCAAGGTGCTCCCCGAGGTGTCTCTCAATCACCGGTTTTGCCTCTTCGTAGCATTGACGGAGCTGATGCCGACGGGTCCCCTCGTCAAGACCTCCCGACATGCAGAGATGGACATGGGTATCTGCAAGGACGGGCAAAAGGGTGTAATCAGAGAAATCTTCCACGGCCTTCTTTCGGGGGGCCGGTTCTGCTTCAGCTCGCCGTATTCTATCAATACATCCCTCTTTTATCTCCAGGACGACATCCCTTCGGACCGCCCCTCCCGTCCCGTCGATAAGACCTTTAACCGATAGTATTCTCGCCTTTCTCATCTCCATTTTATTCTTGAATTATCACCCATTTTAGTTTAAAAGGAGTCTTTAAAAAAGGATGCCTGTAGGTCTACCACTTTTATCCGGAAACCCACAAACAGGGCCTTTGCCTATGGAGCAGGTATTACTGTTAAATATCACCTATGAGCCTTTGAAAATTATCAATTGGAAAAAGGCCATTACCCTGCTTTGCCTCGGCAAAGTGGAAGTCATTGAAGAATACGACCAAGAGATCCGCTCCGTAACCTTTTCACTCAAACTCCCTTCCGTCGTGCGTCTCCTCAAATTGATCAAAAGGCCCAAAAGCCCCATCCGATTCTCCCGGCAGAATATCTACGCAAGGGACCGTTACAAATGCCAGTATTGTGGTCGAAAGTTTCCCAGCGAGGAACTCACTTATGATCATATCCTGCCCAAATCTCGCGGGGGAAAGACCGCGTGGGGAAATATCGTGACCTGCTGTGTGGGTTGTAATCGGAGCAAGGGAGGGCGTACACCCGAAGAGGCCGGCATGAGGCTCGTTCGCAAGCCGGTCCGCCCCTCATGGGTTCCGGCCCTGCGCATCACCATAGGCTTTCAAAAGGTGCCAGAGACCTGGCGGGATTACCTCTACTGGACGGTGGAATTGGTCGAGTAAAGGATCCCGGCGCGGAGGTCCAGATTCTTGAAAGCCAAATAAAGGGAACCTCTTCGAATTCCTGCCTTCTACTTCAGGGCGGCTGCGATTTTTTCGGCAGTCTGTTTAACCGCCTCCATGTCCCCTTCCTTGAACTCCCAGCTGGTTACGGAGAGCTCCGGTCCGCCGGCCCTGCGCGGCATCAGATGGAGATGGTAATGCATCACCAACTGTTTGGCACCCCTGCCGTTTAGCTGCAGTACCGCCACACCGTCAGGATTCAGGGCGTCCTTGATCGCCTGGATAAGTTTTTGTGAGGCCAGGTGGATGGCGGTGAGATCTTCGGCGGGGATCTCCCAGAGATTTTCGGCATGATTCTTAGGGATGATCAGGGTATGCCCCTCTGAAATGGGATTGATATCCTCAAAGGCAAGGACCCGTTCGTCTTCATAGACTTTGAAGCAGGGGATTTCGCCCTTCACGATTTTACAGAAGATGCAGTCTTCCATCATCTACTCCTTTCTTGATCGCCAATATCCTTTTCTATCTCTGTTCAGCTTTTTGAAACACATTCAGAGATTGCAATTTTATGATGAATTCCTTTTTGTGTCGAGGAATTTCCAGGTCCGCAAGATCGGTCTCGCAGGCCTAATTCCCCCTCCAAATTTGCCTACCCTATCTCGAAGGGCAGATGATGCCTCGATGGTGGATCAGGGGGATTGACCTTTTCTTGACTCCCTGATCCTGACTGTCTTATAGTATCAAAATTCGGCTTATAATAGATTCATGCAGTCACCCGGGGGGGGGGGGGACACATGGGCGGTGGGGTGAACACGCGGCACGCCAACCGTACCTGCGACAGGCGGTTTTGTCTTGGTCTTTCTTCTCCGAGCCCCAGATTTTTCGAAGTTTCTTATAAGAAAAAACAAGGTGCAGACCATGCAAACAGACAATCTGCCTGATTTTACAGGGAAACTGGTCGTCCTCTTCCTTTCTGACGCGCCGCAGGCGATTCAGGAGGGCGTGGTCCTCGAGTATGCCTCCTTTAAGCAGTACGGGAGCAAACTGTTTGTCGTAGGGAGGGTCCCTGAAATCGAAGGCGACAGCCTGGATTGGATTGCGAATCTGCAGGGGGGCGCGGCCTGGGACTCCGTCGCCTTTTATATTGTCTTCAATTCACGAGAAGACTATCTCAATCGCGTTCCGAAGGTCAAAGCACCATTCTGGCAGAAAATTTTTGAGTAATCCTCTTAACCCCCGCCCCCATGCGCGGATCCCTGAACTGCAATTCGCGGCACACGATGCGCAATGTTCGTCACAATCTCATAATTGATGGTTCCAAGCTTTTGGGCCAATTCATCGGCCGTGATTTCCTCACGGCCCTGTTTGCCTATGATCACCACTTCATCCCCCACCCTGACCCGGCCCCTTAGAACCGTCACGTCAACCAGACATTGATCCATGCAGATTCGGCCGACCTGCGGGCATCGTCTGCCCTGGACAAGAAGGTCCATTTTATTGGAAAAAAGCCGACTCAACCCATGCCCGTATCCCAGGGGGATGGTCGCGATGAGAGTGGTTTTATCCGTGTGATAGATGTGCCCGTAGCTCAGACCCGTTCCGGGGGAGACCTCCTTGAGAAAAATAATCCGGCTCTTCCATTCGAGGAGAGGCTTGAGTTCGTTGACCCTTGGATTCAACATGGTGAACGAGGGTTTCAGACCGTATATGGATATCCCTGGGCGCGCCGCGTCAAAATAGGCCCCGGGCAGATCAAAGACGGCGGCGCTGTTTGCGATGTGATAGAACCTGATCCCGTATTTTCTTGTCCCCTCAATCACCTTTCTGAAGACCTCGATCTGCTCCAGTGAAAAAGTCTTATCCTCTTCATCCGCCCGTGGAAAATGACTCATGATCGCCTTCACGGAGACCCGGGGCAACCCCTCACATTGGTCCAGGAACCCCATGACCTCATCGGGTCGAATGCCGACCCGGCCCATGCCCGTTTCCACCTTGAGATGAACGGAAACGGACCGCTGAGCCTTCCTTGCCGCCCCGGCAACAGCCGCCACGGCCTCAAAGGTACAAACCACCGGTTCAAGCCCGTGTTCGACAATAGAGGAACCGCTCTCCGGCAAGGTCGGCGTGAGAATCACAAACCGTGCCCTGACACCTCTTTCCAGGAGTTCTATGGCCTCCGAAACATGGGCGACACACAGAGTGGAGTAGCCCAATTTGAGGAGATGGCGGGCGATGATCTCCGCACCGTGGCCATAGGCATTCGCCTTGATAGCGGGCCAGAGCGGAAGTTTTCCGACATGATCCTGCAAAAGCTTCATATTATGGGTCAGATTGTCCAGATCGATGAACGCCTGCGTCATATCCATGCCGTTTGTCTCCAACGCTCAGAGCCCTCCTGTCGATTTTTCTTTTTGAAAAAGACTTCCAGCGGCCCACTCAAATACCCAGAATCTTCTTTCCGAAAAGGGAGAGGATGAATTCCGAGGTTATCCTTGCCGTCACCCATTCCGGATCCCGTTCAGGAGAAAAACCGACCACATCCAGGGAACGGAGAAGGCCCGACATGGCAATCATTTCCATCGCCAGGTGAACTTCCCTGTAAGAAATGCCACCGTTTACGGGTTTCAGAATACCGGGGGTAACGGTTGGATCGAGCACCGAAAGGTCCAGGGTGACATGGAGACCTGATTTTCCCATACCCGCGGTGCGAAGGGCTCGATAACTCACCTCCCGCATGCCGAGAGCATCGATATCCTCCATCGTAAAGGCCTTTATTCGGGAACGGGTAATCAGTTTGACCTCCTCCTCCCCCACATCCCTGAGACCCACCAGGACCACATTCTCGGGCTCCAGTTTAGGTTTGATCCCGCCACAGCCGGCAAGATCCACATCGCCATATCCGAGAGCGGCGGCGAGAACCATCCTGCTGATCCGTTCCCGCCTCTCTTCCGTAGGGACTTGAAGGCCGGCATGCGCACTAAAGACGATCAGTCCGGGCGGGCCGGGCAGTCGTGAAAGACCGAGGTACACCCCCAGGGAGTTGGCGGGGTGGGAACTGATGACAACGGGAATATAGTCTTCGGAAACGGCCTTTTCAACCTCCTCGGCCGTCTTTTCCGCAATCTTTATCACCAGGTCTTTCCTTTCTTCGAACAAACTGGACGCTTTCGCAACCTGCTTTTTGAGAAAGGGAAGATTCAGGTCTCCCTTGTCGATCAACGGGAAACCGAGTTTTTCGAGTCCGGGAATAAGTGTCGCGGTCATACCCGGGGAAGGGCTCCAGATGTTGATCGACCCCGGGACATAGGGTCTTATTCCGGGATATCCCCGAACCAGTTTCTTGACGACCGAGGGACTCCGGTAATGCATTGCGCTCGGTACCCCGATCAACACAATGCCCTTGTGCGGCTGCTCAACGATCCCTTCCCTGAGGGGCTGCTTCTCCACATACATGGAGGTCATGGCCGCCAGGAGGGCACTGTAGGAGAGGTGAAACCTCAGGTCGTCTCCGAGGCGTATCTCATCCCGGGCACCGCTTGCGTCCACGAGGAGATGATCGCTTGATGCGCCCAGAATGGAGAGGCGGGAATCCTCGGGGCTGATCCCTTCCACATCGACATCTTCTCTCCCTATATTCAGGATCGCCCTGAACATGTCGCCCCTGTCTTCGAAGACGGGCTTTCGACCGAATGCATCTTCGCCGGTCTCGCCGATCGGCACCGAGGGTTTCTCTTTTAGTTCGATCACTTCGGCGTTCAGGACAAAGGCGTCCTGGTAGGTCCCCGGCCAGGCCGTCCGGCTCACGGTTTCGCGGCCCAGAAGAATGCCTTCCCCGATTCTCACGTGGTTAATTCCTTTGGGCATTCTGCCCGATGCAATGAGATTCAGGGAGCTTGAATTGCCTCCTGAAACATACTGCAACCTGATGCCGAAATGTCCCTCCACCTTTCGGGCATATTCGACGAGTCGATCCATGTTCTGCTCGGAAGGCACGACCCCTCCGTAGCAACTCAGGTTCGTGCCCAGGCCGACGATGCGGATGCCCGGAAGGTCCACCACGCGCCCGACCAGCGGCAGGAGGTCATCCGGCCAGACACCCTCACGAAGATCCCCGAGATCGACCATGATGATGATCTTGTGCACCAGACCACGCCGGTGTGCGGCACCGGAAAGAGCTGAGATAACGTTAAGTTCCGAGTTCAGACTGATGTCCACGGATGTGACGATGTCTTCCACCGCAGAGAGGGGGGGAATTCTGAGCAACATATAAGGGGCGTTGACACCGTTTGCCTTGAGGCGGAGGATGTTTTCCATCCTGGATTCCCCGATGGATGTGACACCGCCTCGAAGCAAGGCCTTGCCCACCTGAGGCATCCCGCAGGTGACCTTGGTGACCCCGGTGACCTCGATGCCGTACTTCCCGCAAAGCCGCGTTATGGTCCGGGCGTTGTGCTCGATCTTCTCGAGGTCGATGGTGACATATGGTCTGGACATGACGATTTCCTCACCCGCTAAAACCTATGCTTTTTTTGAGGAGGGTGGTTGCCTCCTTCGAAAAATGCCGACCGAGGACACCGACGGCGGCCATGATGTTGTTCCGGTCGACCAAGACCTCTATGTCCCTGGGAGGTAAGAGCTTTCGTTTCCTCGGATCAGGTTTGATATTTTTCAGGATCTCTCTGCCCACTCCGAGTCTCGTCAGGGCGCCTCCGGTACCAATGAGGTATTTTACGGCCGTCAGGTCTCTTCCCTCAACGAGTTCGTTTCGACCATAGGCCCCGTAGGCGACCCGCAAGTCCCCGGCGTGACGCCAGATAGAGAGGTCCACCGCCCACCTGGCCAGATCGACGGCAATCTTTTTCGCTTCAGGGGTCTTTGGCAACGGCATGAGGCCCCCGATGTGATCCAAAGTATCTCCCGCAGCTTCCATAATGTGATCGGCGTTGATATAGACGCCCAGGTCACCTTCCACGGTCCGTTTGGAACGGGGTTCGGGGCTGACCGCCATCTTCACATATTTTTCAGACCCCTCGGTTACGGAATGAACATCGGTCGTGGCGCCACCCACATCCACGGTCATGACATCCCCCATGAACTCGGCAAGCAGTTCCGTGGACCGCATGACCGCACCGGGGGTGGGAATGATATCACCGCTCAGCATCCCCTTTACCTCTTCCATGCCCGGTGCCGTGACAATGTGCCTGGCGAACACCTCCTGTATCACCTGGCGCACAGGATCGATATTGAGCTCATCAATGCGGGGATAGACGTTATCCACAATAAACAGGGCCATGCCCGCACCTTCGATAATCCTTTGCACCTCGCCTCTGGCCGATCGGTTCCCCGCATAGATGATCGGAATGGCAGGCCCCAGGGATGCAAGGGAGCGGGCGTTGCTTACAACCACCTTCCGATCCCCGTAATCGACCCCTCCCGCAAGAAGCACGATATTGGGATTGATTTCACGAATCTCGTCCAGATCCTCTTCGGTGATCACCCCGGCCGTCGTCAAGCGAAGAATCGCGCCGGCCCCCAGGGAGGCCTCCCTGGCGGCCCGCAAGGTCATATCCCTTGTCAGACCGTGGACCGTCATACGAAGTCCGCCGGCCGCGGAAGAGGCGGCCATGAGGACGGCACCGGAGGTGTCCAGACCGAATCGGGCTTCGAGATCCTCTCTTGCCACCTCGAGGCCCACCGCGACATTGCCTTGCGCAGCCGTGGTCAGTGCCATGCCCTGGCCTAGGAAGCGGGGTGCCGTGCCCTTGTGGGAAGAAACGGATACCCCCACTCCGGCAAATGCACTCACCTTGGTGATGGTGCTGCCGATATCGGCGATGAGCACATGGGCCTGTTTCGAAGTGTCCTTGAAATCAGCCACGCCTATCCTTCTCCCCGCCCCATCATCTTCTTGAGGATAAAGGAGGCCACGTGCTGCCCCTTGGTCCCCCTGCCGAAACCGGCGTCCATCCCGCAGGCCTTGGCGATCTCATCGGTCACCTGGGTCCCGCCCGCGATCAGCAGCAACTTGTCCCTGATCCCCCGTTCGAGGGCCAGATCGCTGAGGCGTTTCATGTTGGTCCTGTGGACATCGTTATGGGTGATAATCGTGGAAATCAATACGGCCTGCGACGCCGTTTCCTGGGCGGCGTCAAGGAGCTTTGAGACAGGCACGGATGTGCCCAGGTAGTGACAGTGAAAGCCATACTTCTCAATGCCGCCGTGTTTGATATCCAGGATCTCCCGCATGCCCACCGAATGCTCGTCCTCTCCCACGGTGGCCCCTACGACATGGAGGTTACGGCGTCGCACAAAGGCATCAATCTCCTCATCGGTCATTTTCTCTTCTTCATTGGGAAGGACCAGTCCATCCTTTTCCACGGCATAGTCTAAAACGCCCTTCACCTCAAAGAGGGAGCCCTCCGAGGGATGCATCAGTCTTCGGCTGATCACCTCGGCGTCCCTCAGCCCCATCTTTTCGGCCAAATCAAGGGCGACCGCCTCGGCAACCCGGGCCTCCTCAGGGATAAAGAGGGTGACGCAGACAATGCCGTCACCCGCCCATTCCACTTCCGGCCTCACGACTCCGGCGGCCTTCTCGGAAAGGGGTTTTACGAGGCGATTGTGAACATTGTCCGTCTCGTCCAGCTCATCGATGAAACGGATCTTGGAAGGATCACACAGGGTGCAACCACCGTAGGCCTCGCAGGCCCTTCCTTCGATCCCCCCGAAGGCATTGTTACCAAAATGACTGCACACCGGTGCACCATAATCGGATTTTCGCCTCACGATGCTGTTCGCGGCAACACCCCCGTCGGGATCCCGGGCAATCCCGTCTCCCTTTCTCTCCGGGAAATAACCGGAATCAACGAAATGACCCTGCTCGACGGCGGCGAAGTACCCGCCCGTTTCCAGGATCTCTTCAAGGAACAGCACGGCCCGTTCTTTGATTTCACGCACCTGCTCGCAGAGGTAACCCTCTTTTTTCAGTTCGATCATGTCCATCAGGCCGTCGAGGCCCATCAAAGTCTGGCGGGCCGTATTGACCCCGAGGATATTGTTGTAGTGCCAGGGGACATTGCGGCCCTCGTCCGGTGTAATGGTGCTCTGGATGTCGGCGGAGGTCATCCGGGAGATCAGGGTATCCAGCACATGGGTAATCGTCGCCTCGGCCGTGTCCGCCTCCATGTATCGGGTGTTCTGTTGGGCCCGAAATTTAAATCCATCAAAGAAGTCTCGCAGGGCGATCGCATAGGGCAGATCGAGCCGGAGTTTGGGTGCCGGAGGGGCCGTGGGCGGAACCGTTGAAAGCGCGATATAGTCCCTGGGCATGCCCACGGCGGCGGAGAAGGCACAGTTGATCCCATGCTGAACCAAGAGTTCGGGCATCACCTTCCAGGCCTCCTTGGCCGTGGCATTGGCATTGTGGGCCCCGTCAATTTGAAGGATTCGGGCACCCGTCATGACGGTCTTGGCCTCGGCGGCGTCCACGAAGGAACGGTGCATGTTGATATTTCGGTAAAGGACATTGTATTGGGGGTCCTGGTGGGCCCCGTTGACACCCTCTTCCGCGAACATGACGGCGATTTCCGGCCCGGCCACACCGCTGACATAGGAATGAAAATTGATCGGTCTCCCAACCTCCTCCTCGATCGCATCAAGGGCCTTCCGACTCGCGCGAACTTGCTTCCTGGAGATAGGAATGCCACCCACCCCTTCCGGGGTCCCTTCGATGAGGCCGTCGAAATGGGACTGTCCCATGGTCCGAATGACCATGAGGTGGTCGGCGCCGTGCCAGGCCGCCATACGCATCCGCCGAATATCGTCTTCGAACCGTCCGGAAGCGATTTCGGTGGTCACCACAAAGTCGCATTGGGGATCGATGTTGCCGAAATAATGGGCCGAAGGAAGGGGTACGGAGTTTTTCAGGTTTTCAGACGTATCACGGAGTCGAAAGGGACCGACGTCATTGTCCTTGACCGGCCTTCGCCATGTCCATCCCTTTCGTTTAGGCCTGTATTTGTCCAGGTCCTTGAGAACCTCCCGGATATCGATTTTCTTTTCAGGATCCAAGGCTTTCATAGCGGCAATTCCTCCCAAAATTCGTCCCGGATCAACGCGAGCCCCGCCTCCCGCACCGAAATGCCCTTCTTTTTCGAGAGCCTCAGGACCAGGTTCCCCGCTCCGTGCCCCAAGAGGCCTTTTTCCATCATCTTGCTCACAATCGGCTTGGTCTCCAGGCTGGAAAAACCCATTCTGAGAAGGATGGACCGTTCTATGGACGGCGAGGTGTGGGTTCTTGCCTCCTCCACGATGGGTTGGACCATCCTGTCGACGAGGAGCCAGAAATGATCTCGCAGTTCCTCGTCCGACATGTGCCTCAGGTGCTGACGTCGTTTCCTGTAATCATCCCCTCTTTCCATTGAGCCCATGGATCACCTCCTCTACGTATGCCAGGGTTGACTTCGTATCTGCGGCCAAGAATTCCATATCCCTGTCGGTCGGCCTCCGGCCCTCGGGAAGGGATTTGAGCGCGTTGCGCAGGTAGGAACGCCTGATGCGATCCAGGTCCACGTCCACGGTTTCGATCTGGGAAGGATTTTGCGGGATGACAATGGCCTCACCCGGTCTGTTTTCCCTTGGATCGCCCCGCAGAACCCGAATCCCCATATGCTTCGCCAGATTCAACTGGGCCAGGGGGTGTTTGCCCGCTCCCGTGTATTCGGTTTCCTGCACGACAATGATCTGATTTTCATCCATCTCCCGGGCCAGGGCAAAGGCTGCAGCCAGCGAGGTATTCCCCGCAGGGCCGCGCTCCATCCCCTCGATTTCCGCCAGGACCTGGGTAATATAAAAGACCTCCCCCTGGGTGACGGTCACAAAACGGTCCATATACCGCA
>CAYNYM010000055.1:0-11545 GCA_964401325.1 uncultured Desulfobacteraceae bacterium
AATGGCTTTTCGTTTCCGCCGCACCCCTTACCGATGCCGAAGGAAACATCGTCGGGGCCATCGAGACGCTTCAGGATGTCACCACGCGCAGGCAGGCGGAGGAGGCACTGAGAGAAAGCGAAAAAAAACTCTCCCAGATTGTGCGTGGCAGTTCCATTCCCACCTTTGTGATCGACACCAACCATGTGATCACCCACTGCAACCGGGCTTTTGAAAATTTGATAGGGGTATCTGCCGATAAACTCATCGGGTCCCGAAAGCAATGGATGGCCTTCTATGCCTCGGAAAGGCCGGTCATGGCCGACTTTGTAGTGGATAATCTCCCCGGGGAAAAAATAGCCGACTATTACAGCAGAAAATGCCGAAAATCCGATGTGGTCGACGGGGCCTATGAGGCTGAGACCTTCTTCCCCGACATAGGGGAAAAGGGCGAATGGTTGTTTGTGACGGCAGCCCCCCTCTTCGATGACGAGGGGCACATCACCGGAGTGATAGAGACTTTGCAAAATGTCACAAAAAGAAGAAGAGCCGAAGAAGCCCTTCGAAAATCGGAAAGGCGATTCAGGACTCTCCTCGATTTTGAGCCCTTTCCCCTGGTGGTTTTTACCTTGGACGGACGGGTCTCTTACCTGAACCCGGCCTTTACAGAGGTTTTCGGCTGGTCACTTCCCGAACTCAATGGCAGGGTGATTGATTATATACCCTCGGGCCTTGAGCAGGAGACCGAGCAAATGAATCAAGGGCTTTTTGAGCAAAAGATCCTGCTGCGTCTTAAAACCAAAAGAATGACAAAGGACGGACGGCTTTTGGACGTCTCCCTGAGTGCTGCCATTTATTCCGAAGATGAGGAAAATCCCTCCGGGATTCTGGTCGTTCTAAGTGACATTACACAGGAAAAACGCCTTGCCCGTCAAAACGAAGCCATCCTCAGGATCAGCATGGCCCTTCCCGAATACCCTGATCTGGAGGAATTGCTGGATTATATCAACAGTGAAGTCAAACGACTCGCCGGTTCCGAAGGAGCCATTGTGGTCTTGAGGGACGAGGAAAAAGACGAACTCTTTATTCCCGGGGCATCCTATGATGACAGCGCGACAGAGCGACGCGTCAAGGAGTTCCGTTTTTCAATGGATCAGCTTGTTGCGGGCAGGGTTATTCAGACCGGAAAGCCCGTCATAATCGATGATACGTCCCAGGAGGCTGAACTTCACCGGAAAAGGGACGAAATGCTCGGCTACCTGACGCAGAATCTCTTGGTAGTCCCTCTGAAAAGCAGTGATCGTATCATCGGCGCCCTCTGCGCCATCAACAAAAAGCATGGTCATTTTGAGCAGGCCGATGCAGAACTCCTGAACATGATCGGCGGCACCCTGGCCCTTTCGGTTGAAAACGCCAGATTTTCCGAAGAAATCAAACAGGCCTATCGAGAGGTATCCGGCATGAACCGTGCGAAGGATAAGGTCATCAACCATCTCTCCCATGAGCTCAAAACCCCGACCTCCGTCCTCTCAGGTTCCCTCAACATCTTGAATCGAAGGCTGACTGCACTCCCCGAAGCGCAGTGGAAACCCACCATGGAGAGGATAAAAAGAAATCTTCAGCGTATCGTGGATATCCAGTACCAGGCTCAAGATATTATGGTCTCGGGAAGCTTCCAGGCCCATGCTCTGCTTTCGGGCCTGATCGATCAGTGCGGTGATGAATTGGAGACCCTCATTGCTGAAGAAATTGGGGAGGGACCCCTCATAGGGAAAATCAGAAAACGCCTCGATGATATATTCACCACAGAGGAACTGGCTTCAGGCCCATTGGACCTGACGGCGTTTGTCAGGGACAGGATCATCACGCTGACGCCGAATTTTTCGCATCGACAGGTAGAGATCCTGACCCGGTTCGAGTCCGCACCCCACATCCTCATGCCCCGGGAACCTCTGGAAAAAGTTGTGGACGGCCTGCTGAAGAATGCCGTAGAGAATACGCCTGATGAGGGAAGGATAGAGATTTCGGCAAAAAAAATTGGAGATGACGCCGAGCTGGTGGTCCATGATTACGGCGTAGGGATCACCGTCGACAATCAGGCGCGAATATTTGAAGGGTTTTTTACCACTCAGGAAACGATGGACTATTCTTCCAGGCGCCCCTTTGACTTCAATGCAGGAGGCAAGGGGGCGGACCTGTTGCGCATGAGAATCTTCTCCGAAAGATACAATTTCAAGATCAAAATGGTTTCCGCAAGATGCGGGTTTATTCCCAAGGATACGGATATCTGCCCGGGCAGGATCAGCAAGTGTTCCTTCTGCAATAGACAAGACGACTGCCTGAAATCGGGAGAGAGCATTTTCACCATCACCTTTCCTTTGGCTGCCGATGAGTGATTTGGGAAATTGATATTGAGATTTCCTTTTGCCTGTAATACTCTTTTCTTGGGTTCCGACATGGACCGGGTCCCTTACCAACCGTACGAGGGTTTTGTAAGCCCTTTCAATGACCTTACCCACCTGGTGCAAGGACATCGACCAATAGCATAGTGAGTCCTGGCGTCAAATGCCAATGCGACTCAGGCAGGGCGAGCCCAGGAGGAATGACCCATGGACGAAAAAACGAGCAATCACATGTTAAGGCAGAAGGTTCGGGAACTGGAAAGACAACTTGCCCGTTGCGAGGTCGAAAAAAGGGCCATCGAGGAAAGGGAAAAAAAACTCTCATCGATTGTGGAGGGAATCGCCATTCCGATCCTTGCCATTGACAAAAGCCGTGTCATCACCCACTGCAACCGGGCCTATGAAAAATTTAAGGGGGTCTCGGCCCGAGAAATGATCGGTACCCGAAAGCAATGGATGTCACTTTATCCCGAGCAAAGAGATGTCGTCATCGACTACATTGTCGGCCACCGCACTGAAGGTGACATCATCAAACACTTTGGAAGCGAATGCCGCAAGTCCCCGGATGCAAAAGGTTCCTATGACGCGGAACTCTTTTTCCCGGAAATGGGGGAAAAGGGCCGTTGGCTCTATTTTACGGCAGCCCCCCTCCACGACAAAAACGGTAAAGTCACCGGTGCCATTGAGACCTTCCAGGACGTAACCCGACCGAAGCTTGCCGAAGAAACCATGCGCAAATCAGAGAGGCGCTTCAGGACTCTCCTCAATTTCGTGCCCTATCCTATTGCCGTTTTTAGCCGTCAGGGCTTTGCGACCTATCTGAATCCCGCATTCACCCAGGTCTTTGGGTGGACCCTTGACGAACTGGAGGGGGGGCTGATTCCTTATATCCCTTCCGAACTCAGGCAGGAGACCCTGTATAATATGAGGAGACTTTACAAGGAAAAGGTTCTTCTGCGCCATGAGACCAGGCGCACCACCAAGGATGGTCGAACCCTGGACGTGGCCATAAGGGCTACGGTCTACTCTGAGAAGGAGGGTCAGGACTCTGGAGTGATCGCCATTTTCAGGGATATCACGCGGGATAAAAGGATCGCCCTCATCAATGACGCCATTCTCCGGATCAGTAAGGCCCTTCCTGAATATCCGGGTCTCGAAGAACTCCTGGATTATATCAACCGTGAAGTCAAACGGCTCCTGGACTCGGAAGGTTCCGTCGTTATTCTCCTTGATGAGGCCAGAAAGGATCTCTTTGTGCCCGGGGGGGCCTATGACACCACCGACTCCCTGAAAAGGGCCAAAGAAAGCCGCTTTTCCATGGATCAACTCATAGCCGGAAGAGTCATTAGATCAGGGCAACCCATCATTGTCAACGACACCTCAGGGGAACGCGAACTACACAGGGAAAGAGATCGAAGGCTCGGATACCACACCAGGAATCTTCTTCTCGTACCTCTCAAGGGACGCGATCGCATTATCGGGGCGCTTTGCGCCATCAACAATAAGAAAGGTCCCTTTGTCCAGCCTGATGTGGATCTCTTGAACATGATCGCCGGCACCGTTGCCCTTTCCGTTGAAAATGCAAGAGTTACAGTGGAAGTCAAGAAGGCCTACCAGGAAGTGAAGAGCTTGAACAGGGCAAAGGACAAGGTGATCAACCATCTCTCCCACGAACTCAAGACCCCTGTAGCCATCCTTTCCGGATCCCTTGACCTCCTGATGAAGAACCTCGGCGATTATCCCAAAGACCGATGGGACAGCAATATGGAAAGGATTCGAAGGAACTTAGAGCGCATCCAGGACATTCAATATGAAGCCCAGGATATCATGGGGGATAAGCAACATCGGACCTACGGCCTCTTCACCCTGGTATTGGACCAATGCGCCGATGAACTGGAAACCCTCATAGAAAAGCGGGTAGGAGATCCAAACGTTATCAAAGAAGTGCGAAAAGAAATCGAAGATCTCTTCGGCCCCAAGGAAATGGTGCCCCAACGTATGCTGCTTGCCGAAGAGGTCAAGCAACGATTGGAAGACCTTGCTCCGATGCTGGCCCACCGCCGGGTAGAGGTCTTGACGGACCTTGAAACGACTCCCCCGATTCACATTCCTCCAGATCCCCTGCACAAAGTGATTCAGGGTCTGATCAGAAACGCCGTGGAAAACACCCCGGATGAGGGTAAAATTGTGGTAAGGGTCTTCAGGGAGGCGGACGGAACGGTCTTTTCTGTCCACGACCATGGTGTCGGCATAAGGGAAGAGGCCCGCAAACGGATATTCGAGGGATTCTTTGTGACACAGGATACCATGGATTACTCCTCCAAGAGGCCCTTTGACTTCAATGCCGGCGGAAAGGGAGCAGATCTGCTTCGAATGAAAATCTTTTCAGAGAGATATCATTTCAAGATTGAAATGACCTCTTCAAGATGCAAATACATACCCGGAGAAAAGGATATTTGTCCGGGACGAATAAGCGAATGTCCGCATTGTGATGAGAAAGCAGACTGCTACCGCTCCGGAGGAACGATCTTCTCTCTCTCTTTTCCGCCTGCCCCGGAAGAAGGGTAGTTTTTGTTACCACCGAGACAGTGACGCACCCAGAGATTACGAATGGGACCGATTTCTTTCCGACACTGAGGTTCAGTTCAGTTATTCACCGAGGCGAGAACGGTGCCCAGCCCATCACGGGCCTAAAATCGTCGATGCGGGGGAACCGCCGCTCAATCTCATCAGCCTTTTCCGATCGATATTCACCCCAAGCCCGGGACCGCCGAGCGCCCGTGCTTTTCCTCCGGGGCCAAAGGAGACGTCTTCCAGAGTCACATTCTCCTGAAGCAAAAAGGCATCGTAAGAACCGTCATGGTAAACGGCATCCCGGCAAAGGATGCTGAGGGCCCTTCCGGCGGCTGAAAGGATGCCCGACTCCCCGACATGACAACCGACCTGAAAGGCAATCCCCCGGGATCTCAAAAGCTCAACCATTTTCAGGGACCTTCGAAAACCGCCGCATTTGGATAATCGGATATTGATCATCCGGTAGAGGCCCTTTTTTACAATCCGTTCCAGATCTTCAAAACAACAGGCCGATTCGTCCGCCATAAGGATGATACCCTCACTCTGCATCGCAGGGCTCAGCCGTTTGATATCGGGATCATCCGGTCTCATAGGTTGCTCGACCACCTTGACTCCGAAGCTCTTCAAGAGTGGAAGATAGCTCAAGGCAAGGTCATGGTCCCAGGCCATATTCGCATCGACTTTGAGGTCGTATTCGTTTCCGAAAATCATTGTCACAGCCTGGAGGGCGGCTCGGCTTTCTTCAAGATCTCCTCCAAGTTTGAGTTTCAGCCGCCTCATGTTGAGATCTCTCGTCCGGCGGCAAAATTCCATGACTCTTTTTTTTGTCGCGAGGGGTATCGCAGATCCATAATATACGGTTTCGTCATAGAATTTCCGGGAAAAATAGTCTGAAAGGGGCCTGTTTTGAGACCTCCCCAGGGCATCCAGCAGGGCCGTCTCCAGGGCACAAATCACGGCATTGTGCTCCTTTCCCGATGGAAGGCGATCCACATAATCCCATATATGGGAGATGTCCTCCAACTGCCACGGGAATTGATTTTCTTTTATGAACTGCTCCGCTTCTCGGGCGGCCCTTTGCGAAGATTCCCCCGTGACATAGGATCGTGGTGCACCTTCTCCGTATCCCCTGATCGCCCCCCGGTCGGCTTCCATTTCCACAACGATATTCCTCGCCAAAGACCTCTTTTTTGCGGCATGGGAGAAAGAAAAAGAAAAGGGAAGTGAGAGATTATAGATGTTCAATCGCTCTATTTTCATAATTTTTCACATCATTGCTTAACCGTTGATGCAACGCCGTCGATGACTTGAGTTCGGGATTTTCAGGAAGTGTAATGACGAATACCGTCCCTTCATTTTCCTTGCTTTCGACTTCAATGGTTCCTTTATGATCCTCCATGCTCTGATGGGCGACAAAGAGCCCCAGCCCGGTCCCGTTGTGCATGTGGCTCTTGTGTTTTGTTGTGAAATAGGGATCGAACACCTTGTCAAGATGCGCCGGAGGAATTCCTATACCGTTGTCCCGGATTTCAATGATGATATTTGCAGGACCCTCTTTCGTCAAAGCCCTTTTTGTGCTGGCCTCGATAATTCCACCACTGGGTGTGAATTCCAGGGCGTTTGACAAAAGGTTGAGTATGACCTGTTTCATCTTTTCAGAATCCATATGCACCATGCCTACATCCGAATCAAAATCGGTTCGCATCTCAATTTTTTTTGCCTTGCTCTGGGGAGACACGAGCAAAATCATCTTTTTCATCAGCCCGTGGAGATCGCCCGGCTCGAACCGGGCCTCCCTTGTTTTGACCAGATCCAGGAGTTCCGTGATCAGATTGTTGACGCGCTTCGTTTCCTCCATGGCGACCTCATAAAAATTGGTTCGAAACTCCTCATCTTCGTATTTTGAGGGAAGCATTTGAATAAACGTACCTATGGCCGTCATGGGATTCTTTATCTCGTGGGCCAGTCTGGCGGAAAGGTTACCGAGAAAAGAAAATTTCTCCGCTCGACTCAAGAGGGCATGCGATTTTTTCACAGCTTCCATCTGTTCGTGAAGGCGTCGATAGAGCCGTGCATTCTCGATGGCAATAGCAATCTGAGGAGCAAAGACATCCAGCGTTTCCCTTGCGACTTTTGGAATTCCTTTGCCTTCTACACCGTCTGTCGCAATGACCCCTATCACCTTGGATCGCGTGATCAGAGGGACGACATAGACCGACTCGGGATTCCCGTAGGTCAGAAGGATATTCCCTTTCCTGAGACGAGAATCCTTGACTTGAGGGACATACTCCGACCGTCCCACATTCGCCACCCTCGCAAGAATATTACTCAGGCGGTCAAGGGGAATACGGTAGTTCTCCACTGCCTCCGGGAGGTCCCCGTCGAATCCGATACCGTGTAAATATTCCAGACAGCGGTCCTCTTCGTTCACAAGCATGACAATAGCCCGATTGATCTGACAGACATTGGAGACGATATTCATGATGACGGTCACCAATTCTTCAAGGTCCAGGACGGACAGAATGGCCTTTCCCGTTTCCTGAATGGCCATGAGTTGCCTGATCTTATAGCTCAACTCCATATTGAGCTCGTTGACCTCTTCATATTTCTGTTCAATAATTTTCTTATCCTCTTCCATCTCTCTTATGGTTTCCATAAGGACCGATTTGGAGGTAAAGAATCGGGAGAATATTTCATAAAGTCTATTTCTGGCCGGCCACGTCAAGCGATATTCACAATAAGGCGCACCCTCGAAATAGCAGCATCTCTCCGTGAGAGAGAGGGGATTGGCGCCCCAGATACACGGCAAATAAATATAGGACCCCTGGTTCATCAGACAAAAGTCTTTAGAGGAATTCATCTCGGGGTTCCAGTGGAGTCTGACCGTCGCCTCACGCCTTCGAAGACTGACCAGCTCGACCCGTTTGTTCCTGTTCCACCTTTCATTGATCTTCTTGAGGTTTTTGAGCCCCTTCCTGGTGGACCAGAAGGCCTTGACAATGATCCCCTGAGTGTAACCCAGGGTGGTCTTTTCTACGGCACGTTTCGCGATCTTGAAGGCAGCCATATCGTCATCGAGAAACTTCCTCGCCCTCTCATAGAGTTTTCCCGCCACGGTGCAGGAGATCCAGTTGTTTGGATCCATTAAATAGGCCTCCGGATCGGGGGACCTATCGATCTCCGGATCGAGTTCGCCGAGCAGTTCGACGGCGCTCCCGTGGTTATGCTCTCTCACGTAATCTAAAATGGCCCTTGCATTTATACAACTCACTTCTTTTTCCATAAATGCAACCCTTTCGGAAATAATAAGTTTCAGAGAGGCAAATGACGTGTACTCCTGGGTCCTGACATCAATTTTGAGTATTTTTCATTCAACAGGGAAGCAACCGCACGAAACGCAGAAAGGCTTTCGGGTTTGGCATTGAAAATGGACCGCTCCCGGTCTCGAAAACAGGTATCGGGCAGGATTTCATCTCCCATGGCCTGGGGGGGCAACCTGAAAAAAGGCATGAGTCTCAGCAGGCTTTTCTGCAGGCTCGGTGTGTTGTGTGACAGGCCGAAGATCTTGTCCATAAAGCCGACAACCTCCTCAAAGCCCAAATCCCGTGAAGGCCGTGTCACGACATTATCCCCAAAAACGCCGTTATCTTCGAAATGCACGCCGGGCATGGAGGAGGCCAGTTCATACAGCTTGGTTTTTGGATACACCCGGCACTCCCCTATTTTAAAAACATACCCCCCCGGTCCACTTATTTTCGCCAATTCTTCTGCAAAAGCAAGGCTTTGCTCCAAGTCCTCCACAGTGTCTCCCGGAAACCCGGCAATCATAAAAACCATGATCGGTATCCCATGCGCGACGGCCTGTCGGAATATAGCTCTGGTATTTGAGATATAGTATTCATAATGATTCCTGTCCCTGACCTTATTCATTCGCTTCAAAGAACGGTAACTTGCAGATTCGAATCCCAGGGCCAGGGCTTCACAAGCGTCCGCCATCCGGGGGATGAGGGCGGGATCCAGGGCATCGCATCTGGTTTCAAAATTAACCTTCATGCCCAGAGATCCTATAAAGGGGAGCAGATCAAAGGATTTGAAAAGTGCATCACTGATCAACATGGTTTGTGCGTTGCAGCGGTTTGATAGGTTATTTAAATCATTTCGAACGATCTCCTCCGGAACCTCCATCCGGATGGTTCTCATGGAGGATTCCATACAGAAGGTGCAGCGATAGGGACAGCCGCGACTGAAGGCATACGGAAGAATCTCATAGGCCCTTGGGAACCTCAGCACGTCCATATCAAGGAGGGCCTTTTGATGAAGGTCAAAGCGACGGCCCTTTCGGCTGAAATGAATTTGACCGTCCTTTTTCCAGGCCAAATTCGGCACCGTATCGTGAACGGGATTTTCTCCCCGGATCAATCGTTTGATGATGGCTACAGTGGAAACTTCCCCTTCACCCAGAACGATCGTATCCACCGCGGAGGTTCTGGACAATACTTCCTCATAGTAGATGGTCGGAAAATAGCCGCCCAAAAAAATAAATTGGTCAGGGTCCTTTTCCTTGATCAGCTCGCACAGGTGAATGACTTCTTCCGCCTGCGCAATCGCCGTGCAGGAGATCCCTATGCCTTTGGGATTCATATCCATGAGATCACCGAGCACCTCCCCGTATATCCTATCTTTTCCATCCCTAGTCAGGGGCAGTCCATAGTCGACCGGAATAGAAATGACCCGCATTTCAAGGTCTGGAAATTTTGACCTGGCGTAGCCTGCGATCTCCATGATAGGAAGTGGATAGGCGGGAATATACATGCCGATATTCTTGGAAATAGGTTCTATAAATGCAATCAATGTGCTCTCCTTTTATTCACGGTCACGAAACCTGAGCCACCCGGTGCTTCAACAAGGGCAGAGAAACAGACGTCTTCACATCGGAAACATGGCGGGCATCCCCCTCGATCGCTGAATAGTTTTTCCATTGATACCATTGCTCCGGATTTTCGTAGATATACCGTTCCAGAAATTTCAATACCGTCTCTCCCACGGAAGAGGGCTGAGCATCTTTCATTATCGACAAGATGTCCTCATAGGCATGCATGATGAGTTCGTAATCCTTCAGACTATGACGATGTATCACGCCGAAAACGACTGCTGATTTTGTTCTTTTATGAATGACATTGATCGTCCTGTCCAGCCGTGTTTTTTTCCCAAGAAAAGAAATTTGACCCTTTTTCGAGGGTCTCCATTGTTTAATTTCGTCGCACTCGGTTACCACGACACGGTTTTTCCGTAATTCCTTGACGGCCGAACTGATAACCCCCCCGTTGGCTGCCGCGTCTATGAGTTTTATTTCATACTTTTCGGCCTGAGAAAAGGCCTTTTCTCTCAATTTTCTCGAGTTGAATCGGGCGATCATCGTCACGGGGTAACGATTCACGGCCAATAAGGTCGGGATATACTCAATGGCGCCATAGTGACCTGTGACCATGATCACACCGTTTCCTGTTGCCATTTTTTCGTCTAATACCGAAAGGTTATCGCTCAGGACATGTTTATTTAAAAAGCCCGTCGCCCTTTCAGGGTCTTCAAAAGCGATAAACATCTTCTCATAGTAGTGGGCCAATATCCCTTTGAAAACAGTCTTTATTATTCGGCGGTGACTCTTTTGTCTATTCCTGCAGGAAGCCACCTGAAAAACGGCATCCATGATCTGTTGTTTTTCTTCCCGATTGAAAAAAAAATAAATCTTTCCCAGCGAAAAAATCAGCAGCCTGGTCACCTTCCAGCCAAATGCCAAATAAATAAAAAGATTAAATCGCCACTGCAAAAAGGAACTAAGTTTGATGCGTTTCATTCCAACCCTCCATTTTGATTTGGGGCAGCCTTGATCCGAGCCACGCCTCTTTTAAGAATCCAACTCAATAGTCGTGCCACACCCTTCAAACACAGAGGCCGATACCCGTTCGCCCTGATGAATTCATCGCCGAGTCCTCTCTCACCATCATTTTCCATCTTCATTTAAGATGCTTAAAGGCCATCTTTTCAGCGCGCAGGAGGTTGCACCCTCTCGATACAGGTCAAAGGCTCCCCTTTCGTTGATGGATTGATCGGATAAATCGTGCCTTCTTGCACATTTTTTTGTGCAAATGAACCCTTTCAGAGCCGAGCTCACCCCTTGACGCATTCGGATTTATATGCTCATATGACCGAAATTTCTAAATGACATGGCGGCATTAACCGTTGTTTCGGTCACATCTAATTTTTCGTGTGTCACCTGGCAACAACCGCATGAGTGGGATGTGGAATGAATAAAAAGGCAACAATTCTTGTTGTGGATGATGAGAATGGAATCCGCGAATCATTCAAAATGGTTCTGAAGGACGAGTACGACGTACTTTTTGCTGAAAAAGGCGAAGAGGCCGTCCAAATATTCACAAAAACCAATGTGGATTTAATCCTCCTCGACATCCTCCTGCCCGACATCGACGGACTGGATCTCCTCGAAAAGCTGAAGTCCATTGATCCTCACCCCGAGATCATCATGGTCACCGCGGTCAAAGAGATTCAGACGGCTGTCAAGGCCATTAAGC
>CAYNYM010000056.1:0-11119 GCA_964401325.1 uncultured Desulfobacteraceae bacterium
GCTGCTTGAAGACCTGAAACAGCATAACCATCATGAGGCTTATGATTAACCATAAGGCAAGGTTTTTGTAAAAAGGGCTCAAAGGTTAGACCTCCCAATTCATTTAAGTAAATCCTATTATAAGTATGTTTTGAAAAAATTCTATGTTTCTTTGAAAATTTTCAAAACTATAATCCAATTTATTAAATGTTTAGATTGCCACAGGATTAAGCTATTTACAAGGACATTATCTCCTTTATGTTGAAAAAGTATTCTTTCCCCGATCAGATTCCAACCTCAGCCCCATTTCGATACCTGATTCGGCCTGGTTGGGGCAAGCTCACCAAAAAACGTCATAAATTTGACGATTTATCCCTATTTTTTCCGCAGCCACTATAGCCAGCCGATTTCCGGTCCGTTCCCATCTTTTCCTTCCGGACCGGACGATGGCTCTCGGACCATCCCCGGCCTCCCGTCTCTCACCCGGATCGACCTCTTCGATAATGAGTTTTCATCTTTGAATCCTCAACTTTGAGAAAACTCTTGCGTTCTGTTGAAATCTTTCCGATGAGCGACCATATAACAGACATTCCTTGTTAGGCCCCTATCATCCCGCTGTATTGATTTGTTTTTCTGTTTCCATTGAATAACTCCGGAATCCAAACGAGTTCTGAAAAAAGGCATAACCTTCTCGGTACGGAATCCTAATCTCCGGTAGAGGGACACAGCCTTATGGTTCTCTTCAAAAACCGCCAGATAGATTTCCCTCAACCCCAATTCGCAAAAGGCCCATTCTACTATCACACGAGAGGCACAATACATGGAACACTTATGAGCACTTTTCTCACCCCGGATAATCCGGCCAAACCCAGAACGCCGGTTTTCCAGGTCGATATGATAAAGAGCAACCTGTCCCCTAGCCTCTCCTGACAATGACTCGATGATAAAAAGAATGTCATCCTTTCGAGAATGATATTCTTTAAGCCAACGGAAAACTTCATCTGCCGATGGCCTAATCCAGGTAAAAAAAGAATGGACAGATTGGGATCGCCAAACTGCCATGAGCCGGGCGTCTTCCCTCTTTACCCGAACGGAGCGCAACCGAATCCAATTGTCGTTGCAATCTACCCTTTCAAAAGAGGAGGGTATCTCCCCTGTTGATTTTATCCTTTGAATAATTTGATAGCCAATGCTTTCCACAGTATCATCGGTAAAATACTTTAATTGAATCCATGACTTGATTCACTTCGTCATCCGTTAGATCAGGATAGAGCGGGAGGGTCAAGATCATGGGAAAAACTTTTTCGGCCACAGGGAGAACGGGCCGGTTCCCGTATCCCCGATATAGATGTATAGGCTTGTAGTGAACTCCTGTGTTAATGCCCTTTTCCTTCAGAAAGACACTGAGTTCATCTCGCCGCTCAACCTTAACCTCACAGAGATGCCAAGAGGAAAAGTAATCCCCACCGTCTGGCGGTGGCATCTGGATCTCACTCATGCCGGCAAAACCGTCCCGGTAAATTTCAACGATGCGCCGCCGCCGAGCATTGGCCCCCTCCAGTTTATCCAACTGGACCAGTCCGATGGCTGCCGGGATGTCGCTGAGATGCGATTTCAATCCGATCTCATCTACGCTATACTCCCACCAGTAGCTCTTGTCCAGGCCGGTACGGTCCCAAGTGCCCTTATCAATACCCAACCAGCGGAGGCGCTTGGCCCGTTGGCCCATAGTTTCGTCGTTCAAGGTGATGGCTCCACCCTCCCCCATGGCCAAGTTTTTCACCGCATGAAAGCTGAAACACCCTATATCACCCAAACCACCCACCGGGTTCCCTTTATACTTTGCCCCTGTGGCATGAGCACAATCCTCGATGATCGGGATATTCCCAGCAATCTCCCTCAATTTGTCAATGTCCACAGGACGGCCGCCATAGTGGACCGGGATAATAGCCTTTGTATTCCGAGTGATTTTTGCCGCCACATCTTGAAGATCCACATTCAAGGTCTCTTCATCGATATCCGCAAAAATCGGTGTAGCCAGATTGTAGAGGACGGCATGGGCCGTCGACACAAAAGTCATCGTCGGCACGATCACTTCGTCACCATGATTGATGCCCAACAGCTTGAGCGCCATGTCCAGGGCCGCTGTGCAGGAGTTGAGGCCCGCACAATATTTCACGTGACTGAATTCGGCAAACCGCCTTTCAAACTCAGCCGTCTTGGGTCCCAGTCCGACCCAACCCGACCGGATGACTTCAGCCACCGCTTCAACTTCTTTTTCATCGTAGCAAGGTTTGAACACCTGTATCATGACACATACTCCCTTAGATGGATTTGATCTTTTTCTAGAAGGCTCTTGGGCTGGCATAAACGCTCAAAAGAAAGGTGTTTCAACGCTTCCAAAGCGCCAGAAATTTTTTTTGCTGACACAAACAATCGCCTTCCTGCAAATTGTCCAGTCTCTAAAAAAATAGCTTCTTGATGCTGGCCGGTTGCGATGTGCAACTCACCATATTTATAAAGTAGAACTTCACTTGTTTTTTTTGCTGTTCCAAATAGGAAGATGTCATGACTTCCATGACGTTAGCTCTTATGATGACATGTTTGATTCAGATAAAAAGGTTTTGTCCCAATACCCACTGCTGGATTCATGAATTTTGTCCGCCCAAATATAAGGGAGATGTTTGATTGGATAACAACCAGAAATCCTGAGCCAATAATCCCAATCTTCGATCCCCACATAAGGCACACCTGAATGGGGACAACGCACTTTAATCGGTTTAAACAGCCCAATTTTTCTAACGATATCGAATCGATGCATCACTGTCAGTGGACCAATCAGGTTTCTCTGCTCCATGAGTTTCCGGTCAAAATCAAAAGACATATTGCAAGTGGCCAATTCTTGATTTCCATCCAAGTTTCGATGCCAAATCGAATCACAATAGACAAACCCAATATCAGGATGTTGGTCTAGATATATGCTCATTTTTTCAAGAAAGACCGGGCGGTACACATCATCACTGTCCAGATAAGAGACATACGTTCCGTTTGCAACTTTGAGTCCATCATTTCTGGGATTATCAATGACCTTTGCATCGTTATAAAATTGAAGATGGTTGATGGTTCTTTTGATATAGCGGATGCGTGGATCACCGATATTTTGAACCACTTCGGCCGTATTGTCTGTTGATGCGTCATCGACGATAATCAATTCAAAATTGGTTAATGTCTGATTCAGCAAACTTTGAATCGACCGTTCAATAATCGACGCGCGATTGAAGGTGGGCATAATCACCGAAACGACCGGTTTGGATTCAGAATTCTTATTCCTTTTCCTTTTTTCACCAAACAAGTGTTTAATTGTTTGATTTTTCGTTTTTTTATATCGTCCAATCATCTCCCCGATGCGCGCATCCCAGGTATGTTTGGCTAAAATTTCCTGTCTACCGGCCTGGCAAATAGTCTGCCGTTCATCCTCATGTTTCAAATAATAATCAACCAATTCCAGAGCTTCAGGGATAGACTGGAACCAAACCAGATGTTTCTCGTTCTCGAACAAGCGCTCCATCCCCGGCACATAATGGGTCAGATGAAAGGCACCGCAGGCCATCGTATTGACCGTCCGCCGCCAAGAAGCGTACATCCGGATGTTGTTCACGCCGTTGATGCCCAAGGTGATCTTGGCTCTGGAGCAGACCTCGGCAAATACGTCCTCGGTCACAAAGGGACGGATGTGCAAGGTCTTGTGCCCCGCCTCCTGAAGATACTCCCAGTTCTCGCCATACACATGAACGTGAATCTTCTTTTTCAAAAGCCCTTCGATAAGTCGTCTGCGTTTATCATAACCGTCGTGGGGCAGATCCAGATTGTTGCCCATGAAGACGACGTCTTTGTCCTTGGCTACATTTCGAGGGTAAAAAATTTCTGGGTCCGAACCGCTGTCCCACCAACCGCCGATGCGTTCCACGCCGGCCTTCCGATACTTATCCAGAATGCGATCATCGGTGTGGTTGAACAGGGTGCAGTCGGCGTACCTGCCGATATCCACGACCCAGGGCTGCGGTTCCCAGCGAAAGTCACCGTAAAAATGAACGACGAAGGTATCCAGATGCTCCTTGATGGCCTTGATCGTGGCACCTGCGATACACTCGGACTTGCCCAGATGGAGCATGTCGGGTTTGACTTCCAAAGCCTTCTGGAAGAGCAGTTGATTCATCCTATTGGTTCCGTATTTTTGGGCCAACCCCCTGTAATCAAACGGGATGACCTCGCTCGCCTTCTGGTAAGCCTTGAGCATCCCATTCACGTTACAGGCGGCATTGGGTGCACTTAGCGTGTCCACGTAGAGCACCCTGGGCCGCCGCTCTCCAGAATACGCTGAAGCTTTCGAGGAAACGTCCTTAGGGATTACACGACCGTTCAAGCGTTTCAGGATGGTTCGCGCCATTTGATCGGCCCGCTCCGCATAGGTGTGGGAAAGGGCAATCTTCCTGCCCTTCTTCATCAGATGCCGGCGTTCCTTTTCATTGACCATGTAATAATCGACCAACTCCCTCAGATGGGCCGGCGAGGTGTATTGAGGAACCGCATCTCCAAAAATTGCCTCGAGTCCCCTGTTCTCATCGGAAATTACGAACCCACCGCTGGCCAGTATATCGAAGACTTTCACGGCGACAAAACCCTCCCGAGCCATGTCGTGATGATGGTCGTTGACGGTAATCCGGCTTGAAGCATACAGCTCATCGAGCTGACGATAGTCTATGTACCTGCCGCCGTAATATTTCTCGGGCAGGATTTGATCCCAGCCGTTGCCCCAGACCTTGAAATTGTAGGGGACCTCCCCCAGATCGGAAATGATGGGTCTTCCCTTTTCGTTCCTGATGTTGCCCACAAAGACGATGTCATATTTTGTCTCGATTTTTTTGGGCGTCTTGGAGGTAGCTCCTATTATCGTCTCCACACTCGGATATCCCATGGTCTTCAGCTTTTCGGCATAGGAAGGAGACAAACAGAAAACGTGGTCGAATATCCTCAGATTCTCAGATGTAATAGAATCAGGATGGCTATACACCCAGACAAGATTCAGCGTGTTCCGGGGTAGATTCTGGATCGGAGACCCGAAAAAGTATAGAAGCACATCTGCGTCCTTCTGCACCACACGGAATCCCAGTTCCTCGAAGGCTTGCTCCATCTCGACTTTAACCCAGTGATCGCCCCACATTACTTGCCGCTCTCGATCCTGATCGAATTCAGATGGCGACAGGACTTTGATTCTGATCTGGAGATCCCGGATTAGTTGGCTCAATTCCTCGCGATCCGCATGGTCAATCTTCCAGACTTTGCCCTTTTGAAAGTTCGGGTCCACGGAAAGGCACTTATCCATTTTCTCCATAGCCTCGGCCATCCGTCCCTGCTTCCTGTACACCCTTCCCAGGTTATACAGGGCTGCCGAATATCCCGGATTCAGCTCCAAAGCCCTCTTCAGTGCTTTTTCAGCCTTCTCCAAGCGGCCTTTTTTAAAAAGGATCAGCCCCAGATCATTCCTTATCCCTGCGTCATTGGGAAGAAGGCTGATGGCTTTTTCCAATAGCTCAATACCCGACTCCGTGCCCTGGAGCTCCATAGGAATTTTCTCCCATCCCCGCGTAGTCTGGTAGAGATCCAACAAGTTTTTGATAGCATCCGGGCTTTCGTCTTGGATTGCGAGGGCCGTCAAAAAATATTCACTTGCCGTGACCAAGTTTCTTTTCACAAAACTAATCACTCCAAGGTCATTGAGAATTTCCTGGTTCTCAGGGTCCCTTTCAAGGGCGCTCAGAAAACATTTTTCCGCCTCTTCCACATTTCCTTGTGCAAAGAGTGACTCTCCTCTTTCAATGGTGTTCACCTCTTTACTCCCCCCATCCATCAAGTCATGATGGCCTTCTGCCAATCCATACTCACTTGACCAAGGAGCATTTATGGCAATTTGAGCCTTTCCCAGCTTGTATAAAAAAACCTGTTATTTTTGGAGATATTTTGTTCGTCTAGAAAAACAGCAAATATTATGCCATTAAAGATACGGCGTTTTTCATATTTCATTTCAGTTAGTTAACCTAAAAATCCCGTTGGGAGAGGGCATAAACTTCCACTCCGCACGTCAACAGATTGCCATGAACTTACTGGATAGGGGTAGGGGCAACATTCCCGAACCTGCAGGACGGTTTTTCAAGACCAGTCAAAAAATCCCTGAACCGATAGCCCTATTTCAGGCTGACCGGATCTCGTCGGGCAGGATGGAAGAATCGGGTCATCGGTGAGGACCATACCCGACCAGAATCAGCAGTCCCATTATCACAGGGAACTTTCAGGTGAAAATCCGCACCATCGCCTGATGACATCAGCCTTTTCCTTTGCCAGGGACAAACACTGCACAACCCTTCTGATCCTCTTGTTGAGCAGGAGATGTTACGCTTCAGAGATTCCCTGTTAAAAGACTCAACAGTCAAATCGGAGTTTGCGGTTTAATCGGGAATGCCGGAGAACCTTGTCCCGAGTGGCGGGCCCTTCTGGCCGCTGCTAGAAAATAACTAACTATTCCCTCAGGAAAGCGGAAACAGCTTAGATAGATCCCATTCCAAAGAACAACAGGTCATTCTCAGGGCTTCCACAAACCTTAATCCATAGATCTGGTCTGCTCATTCAGGGACCGGTAAAGCCACAACCTAGACTTGCGGCGATACATTAATGAAAATGAGGCGTTTATAACCCGGAAATCCAAGGGTAACAAAGACCTTAGGGCACTTGAACTCCCGGGTCGATGGAACGGAAGAGTGCCACTTAAAACACTGTGTTCGTAGAAGTGACAAAAGCCACATTTAAACCAATGAAAGTCTTAAATGATCGGCTCAGGAATGCGCGTCAATGAAGCTTCTAACTCTGAGCACACCCGATCGTCAAATTATTGACGAATTATACCCGAATATCCGAAAACCGGGGTTCAATCTGCCCTTTTCATCAAGAGCTCCCCTGAAGATCTGCTCACTCAACAATTATTTTTGAGCGAAAAAGGATCGTTACGGCAGAGGCCTAACAGGCTGAAACATGCGTTGCATGCATTTTACCCCAAGGCCCACCTTTACCGTTAAAGGAAGGCACCATACTTGACGATTTGTGTTCGGTCCCACTAATGGTCGTCATGGCAACTTCGCGGTGTCTGGCACCGATTTTGCTTTCAATTGTTTTGTTGAGAAAAAGGGTATACATCCTTACAGGAATAGCCGGTGAAAGGCTATTGGGGGAATTCCCAGAGTTTTGAATAGGGAGATTTTGGGCGGCCCAGAGGTAAAGGCCACCTCCACCCACGGTGCGCATGAGGGTCCTGTAGGCGCGGAGGCTTACGAGAACTCAGTTGAGCCATTTCCCCTTGATTTCCCCGATTCCGGTCATCACAAGATTCTTTATGTTGCTCGTCAGAATCCTTTTCGTGGGTTCGACGGTATAACTTGAAATAAAAAATGACACCGACATGGCCAGCTCACCCTTATCATCTTCGAGACCAGCTTGATGGGGTGATCGTTAATTTCTGGAAAACACGACAGCCTGTGGCAAGGTTGAGGCGTTGGACTAAGCGGTTTTTTTCTGAAGCTGCTTCAAGAGAAAGGAGTATCGCTTGGAACTCACGACAGAGAAGCGGACGACAATAAGCTGTGTTATGATAGTCAAAAACGAGGAAATATTTCTCGAAAAATGCCTATTGAGCGTAAAGGATTGTGTGGATGAAATCATCATCGTGGATACAGGTTCAACGGATGGAACTGTGGAAATCGCGAAACGCTACACCAATAAGATCTACTTCCATCCCTGGGAGGACAGCTTCAGCAAGGCAAGGAATCAGGCTCTTCAATACTCCTCTTGCGAGTGGGTATTTCAAATCGATGCCGATGAAATTCTGGAAAAATGCGATATCCCTGTTTTATCTAAGGCGGTCAGGAATCAAGCAATAGACGCCATTATGGTACAAATCGTAAGTGTTTTCAGACAGGGAGAATCCGAAGCCCATCATAATGTTGAACGTATCTTTCGTAATAATGGAAAAATCCATTATGAAGGCCGCGTACATAACAGACTCATTGGTTTTGAAAAACCACAGATCTATCCTATCCGACTTTTTCATTACGGATATGACTTGGATGATCCAAAACTTTCTGAAAAAAAACACCAAAGGCTCATCAAACTTCTTAATATGGATATTAAGGATGATCCCCGAAACCCGTTACCCTATCATTATTTAGGCTGTTGTTATCTCCCCCGCGGGCTTTATCAGGAAACCTTGGACGTCAGCCTCAAAGCCATAGAATTAGCAAAACAGAAAAATGACAAAAATCCAATTTTTCTCTGGTCAAGATACAATGCGGCAATGGCTTATTACCAGATGAAAGATTACCGCAAGGCTGCCGAGATGGCCCAGTCCGCTCTTGAAATCGAGAAGAATCATATCGATTCTCATTTTGTCCTTACTCTCGTCACTTATGAACTGAAGAATTGGTCTGATACCATAATTCATGGAGAGCAATATCTGAAATTATGTACACGTTTTAAAATTGACGCAAAAGATTTCGGAGCGATCGTTGCTTCCACAACAAGCATGGAATGGAATGCTCTTGTATTACTCGGTATTTCCTACGCTGAAAAAGGATATGATTTAAAATCCAGGGAAGCCTTCCAGTCGGCAATATCGAATGCCCATGAGCCTTTCGTGGCCTTGAGGGCGATCGGCCTCTATTATCATAATAAAGGTCAACTTGATGATGCGATTTTATATCTTGAAAGAGCTGCTGATTTGAAAAAGGATGATCCAACCACCAATGAAATTTTGGATAAAATTATGGAAAGAAGGCGGCGCAAGACAACGATCAGCTGCTGCATGATAGTAAAAAATGAGGAGGAATTTCTCGAACAATGCCTGAATAGTGTCAAGAATTATGTTGATGAAATCATTGTTGTGGACACTGGATCGACTGATAATACAGTTGAAATCGCAAAAAAATTTACTGACAAGGTATATTTTCATCCCTGGGAAAACAGCTTCAGTAAGGCCCGAAACCACGCTCTAAAGTATGCAAAAGGAGACTGGATCTTCCAGATCGATGCAGACGAGGAACTGCTAGAGAATAGTGGAGAGAAACTGCGTCAGGTCGTCGAAAACGTCAAAGATGAAGATATTATCCTTGTGAACATCTTTTGTAGCTATTCAAATGGCAAAAAAAAATCACTTCACAATTTCGAACGACTTTTCAGAAATAACGGAAAAATCCACTATGAAGGAAGTGTCCATAATCGAGTAATTGGAGGAACAAAGGCTTTCTATTCTTCCATAGAACTGTGGCATTATGGTTATGATGTAGACGAAGAAAAATCTTTGGAAAAGTTTAAAAGAACAACAGACCTCCTTAAAAAGGAAATCGACAAAGATCCTGAGAACCCAATGTATCATCACTACTTGTGCGTATCCTATTTTTCAAAGGGTATGAACGAAGATGCAATGGCAGAATCAATAAGGGCCATAGATCTCTCCGATGCCCAGGATAATGATCACCCCCTTTATTCCTGGAGTCATTTCATCGCATCAATGTCATCTTATCACTTGGGATATATTGATCAGGCAAAAAATTATGCTCTCAAATCCCTTAAGAAATATCCGGATCATTTGGATTCATTTTATTTGCTCACAATAATAGCCGCAGAAGAAGCTGACTGGGAAGGTGTCTTTAAATTCGGCAATGCATTTATTGACATGCTAAAAAAATATCAGGAGGACCCCGGTCGTGCCGGCCTGATCATCAACAATACCATGAATGAAGGTCCTGCTGTCTACCTGCTCATGGGACATGCCTACCATGCCGGAAAATCCTATCGTGAAATGAAGGATTTCTACGTGAAAGCCTATGAGACAGCTACTAAAGAAAAATGGCGTATATGGTGGGACATCGGGTCTTATCACATGGATAAATCCGGGGATCTACAGCAGGCAAGAGAATTTTTTGATTTAGCCCTAAAAGAAGCCCCTGAGGAGCACGATTCATGGTATATGCTTGCCAAACTAAACAATAAGGAGAATCTGTTTGAGTATGAGATAGAATGCCTTGAGAAGGTTGTTGAAATAGGAACAAAAGACGATTTTGTTTTCAATCGTCTTTTCTCATTATATATTGGTTGTGAACAACACGATGCCGCATTAAATCTTATAAACAATCCAAAGACATTGAACCCATCTATTTATTCAGACCTGATCAAACTGGGCAATATCTTCATTAAAAAAAATGATTTGGAATCCGGTATTCAATGCTATATGAAGGCCGTAAAGATTAGGCCAAAAAGCCCTGAAGCATGGAGTATTTTGGGAGAAATAACACTTGCAATAGACAGGTTGGAAGACTCTGAAATATTTTTTGAAAGAGCTTTTCAAATAGATGATCATGATATTGCGACAATCATTGCCCTATGTGAATTAAATCTAAAAAAGAGGGACATAGAATCTCATATAAAATATTGTGATATATTGCTGGGTAGATTGTGCCTTCCAAGGGCCAGGACAATCGATAATTTTGAAGATTTAAGATCGATATTTATGGAAATTGAATCAGCCTTGAACATTGATAAAAATCATGCTGCCAGGATTGCAAATATTATCGAGCAATTACCTGTCACGACCAACTCTATCGCACATGAAATGCAGGGATAAAGTGTGAGATGCACGTTGGTCTTCTAAAAAACCGCCTATTTTCACTCCACAATTCAAAAACATAGGGACCCTATGCCACCTCTTTTTATTTGATAATGCCCTCTGAGTTTTTCATTTTCGAATCTTATTCGCTCGACTAATACATCAGGCTTTTCTTTAACACGCCAAGTAAAATTAATAATCAGAGAAAAAATTTATTTAAGCTCCTTAATCCTCCATCCGATAGAGATATTGACATTGGGCGAGAGGGAGAAAGGCAGGTGAATAATTTTATCCCCCACTGAAGCCCGCGGCAAGGACGCCAAAATCTATTCATTGAAGTCCATTGGACAAATCAAGAATCAAAAGAATAAATCAAGGAGGATTTAATTATGGGCTTGAGAATTCAAAATAACATTGCGGCTATGAACGCACACA